>VBKF01000146.1 GCA_005888095.1 Deltaproteobacteria bacterium
GTTCACCGCGCTCGACCGCGGGGCGTATCGCGACTACCTCGACGGGCTCCCCGCCGGGGTCAAGGCGCTCGTCTGGCTCGGCGACTACGACAACACGACGTGCACGTGGGAGAAGTCGGACGACTGGATCCGGACGCACGTCGAGGCCATCGCGGGCCACCCTGCGATCGCCGCGTACTACATCGCGGACGAGCCGCATCTCTGGGATTGCCCGCTGGCCACGGTGCACCTGAAGGCGCGCTCCGACCTCGTGAAATCGCTCGACCCGGCTCACCCGACGATGGCGGTCATCGAGCCGCACTGGCCGGAGAACCCTTACACGCCCTACGTCGGCACGGTCGACATCATCGGGGTCGATCGCTACCCGTGCTCGTACGTGAGCGGGTGCGTGTTCTCGAAGATCGACGACACGCTCGCCCTGCTCGACCAGGCAGGGGTGCCGCACTACTGGGCCTTCATCCAGGCCTTCGCGGACTCCTACTATCGCATGCCCACGGCCGATGAGCTCCACGAGGAGTTCCGCCACTGGCGGCAGTCACGCATGGAGGGCTACGTCGTCTTCTCGTGGGCCTACGGCACCGACACCCTGGAGAATCACCCGGACCTGATCGACGCCCTGAGCTGGGAGAACAGCCGGTAGCGCCCGAAATCGCCGCGTCGGGGGGGTCAGGCGGGCACGCCGCGGTGCGGCCTGCGGATCGGGACCGCGACGGGCCCTTTGTGGCCGCGAAGGTCGTCCACGGCCTCCTCGTGGCTCCTCCGTGCTTCGGTCTCGCAGAGTGTCTGCAGGAGGAAGGCGCTCGGTTGGTAGTGCGGCACCAACGTCTGCAGGAGCCGCACGGTCCCGCCCACGTCTCGTCTCTCCATGCACGCTTGCAGCGGAGGAAGCCACGTATCGACGAGGGGCGGGACCGAGGAGCGAACCACCTTGATGCGGTCGTGGTAGGTCGCGGTGACCTCCTCCTCCGCGGAGACCAGCTGCTCGTGCAGCTTCTCCCCGGGTCGGAGGCCGGTGAAGACGATCTCGACGTCCTCGTCCGGCTCGAAGCCCGAGAGGCGAATCATCTGGCGCGCGAGATCGACGATCCGCACCGGCTCGCCCATGTCGAGGATGAAGATATCGCCGCCGTTGCCGAGCGCGGCGGCCTGCAGGATGAGCTCGGCGGCCTCGGCGACGGTCATGAAGTAGCGGGTCACGTTGGGATTGGTGACGGTCACCGGGCCGCCGCGGCCGATCTGCTCGCGGAAGAGCGGGACGACGCTCCCGCTCGAGCCGAGCACGTTGCCGAACCGGACGGACACGAAGCCGCAGCCGCCGTTCTGCAGCCCCTGGACCACCATCTCGGCGACGCGCTTGGTGACGCCCATGACGCTGGTGGGACGGACCGCCTTGTCGGTCGAGACGAGGACGAACTCCTTGGTGCCGTGGGCGAGGGCTGCCTGCGCCACGTTGCTCGTGCCGATGATGTTGTTGCGCGCGGCCTCGAGCACGTTCCGCTCCGCCATGGGGACGTGCTTGTAGGCCGCCGCATGGAAGACGAGGTCGGGTCGCTGCGCGGCGAAGACGCTGCGCAGCTGGTCCTCGAGGAGCACGTCGCCGAGCACCGGCTCGAGACGTACGTCGGGGAAGCGTGCGCGGAGCTCCATCTCCAGCGCGAATAGCCCGTTCTCGTGACGGTCGTAGAGCACGAGGCGCTCCGGCTCGAATGCACTGAGGTGGCGGCAGAGCTCGGAGCCGATGGACCCTGCCGCCCCGGTGACCAGCACCGTCTTGTCCGCCACCAGGGACTGCAGCCGGCCCCGATCCAGGCGGGCCGGCTTGCGCGGCAGGAGGTCGTCCATCTGCACCTCCCGCATCTGCGTGTACATGACCCGCCCCTCGACCAGCTCCCCGAGGGTCGGGAGCACGCGGTGGCGGACGCCCGCCTCGGCGCACCGCTGGACGATGCGACGGAGCGTGGTGCCGGAGGCGGAGGGAACGGCGATCAGGACCTCGCCGATCTCGTGCGCCGCGACGAGCGCGGGGAGGTCGTCGACCCGTCCGAGCACGGGAACCCCACACACGCGGAGCCCGAGCTTGGCCGGGTCGTCGTCGACGAAGCCCACCACGCCGATCTTGAGCCGCCGGCGACTCTCGATCTCGCTCGAGAGCCGGATCCCGGCCTCGCCGGCGCCCACGATCAGGGCGAGGGTCTCGACTCGGCGGACGGCCGGGCGCCCGCGCTGCTCCCGCGCGAGCCGGATGGCGAGGCGAGCGCCCCCCATGAGCGCCGTGCAGAGGACGAGGTCGAGGAGGATGACGGCACGTGGGAACCCGTGCAGCCCGTCGGGGTGGAGAAAGACCATGGCGGCGAGGAAGAGTACCGAGGCCAGCAGATTGCCACGCGCCACGTCCTCCGCGTCGCGGGCACTCACGTGGCTCCACCACCCCGAGAACAGCCCGAGCGTCCAGAACCCGATCAGCTTGCAGACGAGCAGGAGGGGGAGGGTGGCGAGCAGGATCGCGGCGTAGCGCGGCGGGATCGAGAGATCGAATCGCAGCGCGAAGGCCGCGACGTAGGCCGTGGTCGCGATGGCCATGTTGCCGAGCACGATGAGGAGCGCTCGGTAACGAAGAAGAACGGGGAGGACGCGGAGCGCTGGGCCGGGCGGGTTCATGTCGTCTCCTCGCCCGTCCTGGGCCAACCAAGGATCGTCGCCACCGTGCGAGCGATCAGACGAAGGTCCAAGCCGAAGCTCCGCCGGCGCACGTAGGCGTGGCTCAGCGCGAGCTTGCGCGGCAGGATCTCCCGGACATAGAGGTCCTCCGGGTCCGGACTCCGCCCCAGGAGGATCTCCTCGTCTCGGAACGCCATCGAGGCGAGATCCGTGATTCCCGGCCGCACGGCCAGGAGCTCACGGTACTGCTCGGCGAACATGTCGACGTAGCGCGGCACCTCCGGCCGCGGTCCGACGAAGCTCATCTCGCCCCGCAGCACGTTGACGAGCTGGGGCAGCTCGTCGACCTTCCAGCGGCGCAGCACGCGGCCCACGCGCGTGACGCGCGGATCGCCGGCGCCGGTGATGAGCGGGCCCGGGCTCGAGGTGGTCCGCATCGTACGGAACTTGACGATCTCGAACGGCTTGCCGCCGCGCCCGACGCGGATCTGCCGGAAGAAGGTCGGTCCCGAGCCGCTGCATTTGACGGCGATTGCCGCCACCGCGAGGACGGGGCTCAGGACGAGCAGCAGCACGATCGCCACCACGAGGTCGAGGCACCGCTTGAGCGCGTCGTAGGTCGGAGTCATGCGACGGCGAACCGGCGGCGCCGGCCCTCCGCCGCCGTGTCGCGGACGGCGGCGATCACGTGATCGACGGCGGCGTCGCTCATGCCGGGGAAGATCGGCAACGAAACGAGGCGTTGCCACTCCCGAAACGCGACCGGGAAGTCCTCCGCACGGTAGCCGTACCGCTGGGCGTAGTAGGGCTGCATGTGCAGCGGGCGCCAGTGGACGCTGGTCGCGACCCCCCGCGCGGCGAGCGCCTGACCGAACTCGTCGCGGCCGATCGCCAGACGGTCGAGGCGGAGCCGGATCGGGTAGAGATGCCAGGCGTGTCGGCGGTCGGCCCGCTCGCGCGGGGTCTCGATCTCCTCGAGATCGCCGAGGCCCGCCGTGTAGCGCGCCGCCACGTCCGCCCGCCGCGCGCGGAAGCGGTCCGCCTTGGCGAGCTGCCGGAGACCGAGCGCCGCCGCGATGTCGGTCATGTTGTACTTGAAGCCGGGCGCCGCGATCGCGTAGTCCCAGCTGCCGCCCGCGCCGAAACGCGTCCACCCGTCCTGCGACATGCCGTGCAGGCTGAGGCTGCGCATCGTCTGGGCGAGGGTGGGGTCGGCGGTCGTGGCCATGCCGCCTTCGCCGGTGGTGATCGTCTTGTTCGCGTAGAACGAGAAGCCGGTGACGTCGGCGAGGGCTCCGACGCCGATCCACCGGTCGGTCTCGGGGTCGTACGCCGCCGCCGGCAAGGCGTGCGCCGCGTCCTCGACGACGAAGCAGCGCGCCGCGCGGAGCCGGCGCGCCAGGTGCGGCATCGGCGCCATCTGGCCGCCGTAGTGCACGGCGATGGCGCCCACGATCTCGGCCGTCCGATTCCACGCGCGCGCGAGCCTGGTTTCCACCGCCGCGGGATCCATGCACAGCGTGTCGGGCTCCACGTCCACGAACTCCGGGGTGGCATCGAAGTAGGTGACGACCTCGGCCGTGGCGGCGAAGGTGAGGGTCGGGACGAGCACCGCCTGCCCGCGCCTGAGGCCGAGCGCCGCGAGCGCCAGGTGGAGGGCTGCGGTGCACGAGTTGACGGCCACCGCATGCGCCGCTCCGACGTAGCGAGCGAAGGCCGCCTCGAACGCCTGCACCCGCGGTCCGGTGGTGATCCACCCGGAGCGGAGCGCCTCGACGACGGCGGCGACGTCCTCGTCGTCGATGTCAGGCCGAAAGAACGGTACGTTGATCATGGCTCTGCGCGACGTGATGCGGATGCCAGTGGGCCGGCAGCACGTAGCCGGCTTCGCGGAGCAGGGAGCCGTAGGCATCGCGCAGCCGCGCGACGACCGCGGTCTCCTCGAAGCGACGGTGCACCCGCTCGGCCGCCGCTCCGCCCAGCCGTGCCCGCAGGGCGGGGTCCTGGAGCAGCCGGACGATGTGCGCGGCGGTCTCGTCGAGGTCGCCCGGCGCCGCGAGGAGCCCGCTCTGCGAGGGCCTGATCACCTCGCGATTCCCCTTGACGCGCCAGGCGACGACCGGGATGGCCGCCGCCATGGGCTCGAGGAGGCCGCGGGGGATGCCCTCCTTCCAGGAGAGGAGCACGGCCACGTCGACGTCCGCCAGCAGCGCGTCGACGTCCTCGCGGTAGCCCGCGAACTCCGTGGCGGCGGCGATGCCGAGGTCTGCGGCGAGGCGCTCGCAGGCCGGGCGGAGCAGGCCGTCACCCACCAGGCGCAGCCGGGCCTGCGGGCACGCGGCGTGGACCCGCGCGAAGACGTGCAGCAGGTCGTGATGGTTCTTCACGGCTTCGAAGCGCGCGATGCAGGCGACCACGCGTCCCGGGCCGGCGTGCAGGTGCGCGGCGCGGGCGTATCGCTCGGCGTCGATGCCGTTGCCGATGCACCGTGCCCGTACGCCCCGCCAGCGGCGGACCACCCGCAGGTCCTCCTGGTTCTGGGTGAGGAGCATGTCGGTGAAGCGCGCCAGGGATCGCTCGGCGGCCCACGAGAGCAGCCGCGACGGCAGCCGCGAGCCGCGGTGAAAGTGGAATCCGTGTACCGTGTGGACGACGATCGGCACGGCGGCGGCCCGCGCGGCGAGCCGGCCCACGACGCCCGGGATGGAGCTGTGCGTGTGGACGAGGTCCGGCTTGCAGCGCCGGAAGAATCGCGCGAGACGCCAGGTCGCTCGCGCCAGCGCCGCGGGGTCGAGCCCGCGCGGCGTGTCGATGACGGCGACGGGAAGACCGGCGCGCCGGATCTGGTCCACGTGGTCGCCGGCGCTGCAGACGATCCAGCTCTCGACCGCGGGCGGGCGATGGAAGTGCCGCGCTCGATCGAGCAGGATCTCCTTGGCCGAGGCGGCCGTGTTGATCACGTCGACGATGCGAAGGGTGGCTGACATGGCTGCGTCACAGGCCCGCGCCGTTTCTGGTGGCCCACCAGTGCAGCGCGAACAGGGCCCAGAGCTCCTTCGAGCGATCGGCTCGGCGGGTCACGTGCTGCGTGTAGAGCGCGTCGACGGCGTCCCGCCGCACGCACGGCAGGAAGCGGCCCCCCGTGGCGATGACGTCACGGAAGAGGTCCCGGAGCTCGCGGCGGAACCACTCACCGGCGGGGGGCTCGAAGCCGCGCTTGCCCCGGCGGACGACCTCGGGGGGCAGCACGTCCCGGAACGCCTGGCGAAGAATGCGCTTGCCGCGCAGCGCGCCGATCTTCCAGCGGCCCGGGATCCGGAAGGCGTATTCGACCACCCGATGGTCCAGGAACGGAACGCGAACCTCGAGGGCGTTGGCCATGCTCGCCGTGTCGACCTTGGCGAGCATGTCCCCCGGGAGCCCGAGCCGAGTGTCGGTGTAGAGCATACGGTTGATCCGGTCGCCGTGGTCGAGCGCGCCGAAGCGCAGCGCTTCGGCCGCGAACAGGTCGGTGGCGGTGCGGCGGGGGCTCAGGTCCGGGACCAGCGCGCGCACCTCGGCTTCCCCGCACACCTTTGCCCAGCGCGCATACCGCCGCCCCGTGTCGGCGATGCCGCCGCCGTCGGCCAGCCGCCCGAGCCTCCGGACGGTCTCCTCGAGGCGATTCCCTCGGCCGGCGGGCGCGACCGACGCCGCCTGGCCGAGCAGCCAGACGAGAGGCCGTGGCGCCCATGCGGCGTACACTTCGCCCAGGTGCTTCGCGTAGCCCGCGAACAGCTCGTCGGCCCCGTCGCCGGACAGCACCACCTTGACGTGCCGGCGCGCCTCGCGGGCGATCTCGAAGGACGGCACGAGCGAGGGGTCGGCAAAGGGCTCGTCGAGGTGGTCGAGGGCCGGCGGCACGGCCGAGAGGATCTGGGCCCGCGTCAAGGGGATCTCGGTGTGGAGGCTGCCGATCCGTCTCGCCACCTGCCGGCTGAAGCGCGCCTCGTCGAAGATCGGATCCTCGGGGAACGTGACGGAGAAGGTGCTGAGCGGGCCGGCCGAGGCGGCGGCCAGGGTGCTGACCACCGAGGAATCGATGCCGCCGCTCAGGAACACGCCGACCGGCACGTCCGACACCAGGTGCTCGCGCACGGCCGCCGTCAGCAGGGCGCGCAGCTCCTCCGCGGCCGCCGTCCTCGAACGGAGCGGCGCTCCGGGCTCGAGGGTCCAGTACGGCCGCCGGCGCAGGCCGCGGGGGTCGAGGACGAGGAGCTCTCCGGGAGCGAGGCGATGCACGTCGCGGTAGATCGTGTCCGTCCCGGGGACGTACCCGCAGCTCAGGTAGTGCAGCAGCGCGTCCGGGTCGACCTCGCGCCGCGACATCCGGGCGGCGAGGAGCGCCTTGATCTCCGATGCGAAGCCGAACCCCCGGGGGCCCACGCTGCTGTAGAAGAGCGGCTTGATGCCCAGTCGGTCGCGGGCGAGCACGAGGCGCTCGAGCGTGCGATCCCAGATGGCGAGCGCGAACATTCCGTTGAGCCGCGCCACGGCGTCGGGTCCGTGCTCCTCGTAGAGATGGACGATCGTCTCGCAGTCGCTCGCCGTGCGGAACCGATGGCCCCGTGCCTCGAGCGCCACGCGGAGCTCGCGGTAGTTGTAGATCTCGCCGTTGCACACGACCCGCACGGAGCCCGTCTCGTTCTCGAGCGGCTGTGCGCCGCCTTCCAGGTCGATGATGGCGAGCCGCCGATGCCCGAGCGCGGCCTCCCCGTCGGTCCACCACCCCTCGCCGTCCGGACCGCGGTGGGCGAGCGCGGCGGTCATCCGGCGGACGAGCCCGGGGTCGAGGGGCCCCGTCCCGACGCTGATCAGGCCTGCGATACCGCACATCGGACGGTGCCGTACGCGAGCGGCGTCCCGTGCTCGGCGACGCGAACGCCAGGGCGCGCCCTCGGATAGATGTGGGGCAACGCGACGATCAGGGCGATGACGAACCAGAAGTGTCGTTGTCGCAGCCCGTAGTTCAGCATCCCGTAGAGGAGGAGCGACAGGTAGGAGACGAGCAGCGCCCGGGCGACCGTGAGGGCCTCCGGGTCGCGCGCGCGCCGGGTCCAGCCGAGGAACCTCACGCTCCTCGCCATCGCCGCGGCCAGCAACCCGAACATGAGCAGGCTGCCGACGGCACCGGTCTCGGCGAGCACCCCGAGATACGAGTTGTGCATCTCCTGCGCGAGTCCGCCCGGCACGAGCTCGGGGATGGTCGCCGCGAACCCCCCTGGTCCCACGCCCAGGAGAGGGTGCTCGGCGAAGACCGTGCGCCAGGCGACGAGCTGGTCCGCCCGCCGCGGGCTCATGTCTCGCAGATCGTGGGAGTCCGACTCGAGGAAGGAGACGGCCCGCCGAATGCCGTAGGGCAGCTCGTCGTGGTGCCGCTCGTACTGCCGCCACGCCGATCCCGCGGCGAGCAGCGCCGCGCAGGTCCAGACGAGACAGAGGCGCGGCGAGGTGAGCATGACCATCAGCCAGATCGACAGCGCCGCGAAGACGACCCCGCCGCGGCTCCCGCTCGCCACCACGCTCAGGAACGCGATCACGACGAGGGCGCCGTGCAGGGCGCGCGCGCCGCGCGACGCCGCGGAGCTGAGGGCCCTGGCACAGAGGAAGGGGATGACGGCGATCATGAAGGACTGCAGCTGGTTGATCCCCTCGAAGAGGCCCGCGACCCTGCCGCCCTGCACCAGCAGGTTGTCGAGGCTCCCGCGCCACAAGAGCACGGTGGCCGCGCCGCCGGCCGCGCACGCCACGGCGCCTGCCCACCGCCAGGCGGAGAGGACGCGCCGGGCTCGTTCGCGAGAGCCGAGCAACCTGCAGATCACGACCAGGGACACGCAGAGCCAGACGTAGGTGGCCAGCTCGATCAACGACTCCGAGCCCGTCGGGCCCAGGGTCGCCGACAGGATGCCGACCGTGCAGAAGGCGGCGAGCAGCCCGACGATGCGGCGCCCCTGCCGCTCGCCGAGCGCGCCGGCCGCCCCGCTCGCGCTGACCCAGGCGCCGAAGGCGGTGAGGAGCAGGACGGGATCGGCGAGGGTCAGCTTCTGCAGCACGATCGGGCCCGCGCCAAACGGATATCCCATGAGGCTCGCCACGGTCTTCGTGACCGGCAGCAGGAGCACCCACAGGCACAGGCCCGTGAACGGCTCCGTGCAGATGCGGGCCGCGACGAAGGCCGCGGGGACGCCGACGATCACGGCAACGGCCACGAGGGCGGCGCTATCCATGGCTACGCCTCGGAACGCGGCTCACAGCGTCCTCCAGATGAACGTCTTCACCGATCGCAGGGTGTGATCGAGGCTCCCGTCCGTGTGGACTCGGTGCACTGGCACCCCCGCGAAATCGAGGTTCGAGCACTGCGCGTGGCGACGGCGCAGGTACTCCGTCGGCTCGGGCCCGCCCGGCTTGGCTCGCGTCAGGTTGCGTTGGATGGCGACCTCGAGCGGGACGTTCAGCGACAGGATCAGATCGGGTGGCGGGATGGAGCGGTAGAGCCGCTCCTCCACCCGGGCGAGCCACCGGTAGAGCAGCCGGGCGTCCTCGAGCAGGAAGTGCAGGCTGGGACCCTCGGGCACACCCGGCTGCCGGGTCGGGTAGCGGTCGGCGATGACGATGGTGCCGCCTGCGGCCCTGCGGTGGGCGCGCACCAGCAGCCGCTTCCGCTCGTAGCCGAGCATCACGGCGCGGAGCGCGTGGAGGATGAGCAGGTGCCCGCGCGGCAGCGTCTCGAGCCCCGTCGCGCTTCCCGCCTCGAGGCGGGAGAGGCGATACCTCGGCACGAGCCGCCGCAGCAGCGGCAGGAGCGCGCGTGGCGCGAGCGTCGCCGGCGTGGGGGGCGGCTTCCCCCCGTGCACGGTTGCCACCGACAGGAACCCTCCCAACCAGCGGCTCACCTCGCGGACCAGCGTGGACTTCCCCGAGCCGTCCGAGCCGACCACCCCCACGACGGCGCCCCCGGAGAGGAGTGTCTCGGTCCGCCGCGCGCGCCGCAGCGCAAGCCAGACCCTCGTGCAGAGGTGGCGGGTCCGGAGGACGATGGCGAGGGGGGATCGATACCGGAGATGGGGTCGCAGCCGGGATGCCAGCGCGCGGCCGAGCAGGAAGCGACGGACCCTGGATGTATCCGACCGTATGGAATCTCGGAGCTGCTGGAAGAACGCGAAGTCGATGGTCGGAAGGTGCTCGCGCAGCAGAGCCGCGACCTCCTCCTCGCCGACCCCTTCGCTCAACCACCCGAGCTCCTCCGCGTTCCTCTTCCATTGCCGGGGTCGGAGCGCTTCGCTCAGCACCGCGTAGTCGAGGGTCTTGCGGATGACGAACAGCACGAGCTCGGCGCTGCGGGCGGGGAGGTAGACCCCGTGTTCCGTCCGCCGTGCTCCCTCGAGCAACATGCTCTCCACCGGCAGATGGTAGTTCTTGATCGTGGCCCCGGTGATGGTCCGGTAGTAGACGTGGAGGTCGACGAGCTTGCCGCTCTCTTCGTCCAGGCCGTAGTAGTTGGCGATCGACGGATGGCCGCTGCTCCTGGTGGGCCGGAAACCCGCGAGCTCTACGATCGAGCGGAACCGGGCCGCGTCGCCTCGATGAACCAGGAGGTCCAGGTCGGTATCGCCACGCAGAGCGCTGGCCAGATTGCGGTTGCTCTTCCAATGGCAATAGCGCACGCCGGCCCCGTCCAGCGCATCAAAGACGGGCAGCAGCACGGGAAGTATTCGCGCCTGGCCCGAGGAGAAAGTCCACGAGCTCTCTTGCCGGGACGCGGCATGTTCCTGGGCTCTCGCCATCGCAGGTCACCCTCACCGTTCTTCGCGCAAGCGATTCATGCGTCATCAATTGATCCCAAAGGACGTAGCCGTGGCGGATGAAGCGTTCGGTCTCTTCGCGTGATCGTCCTCGCAGCGGTGGATCTCGGCGCGCGAAGGTCCTGGCCAGCACCACCTCCAGCGGCGCCGTGACGTGAACGACGAGATCCGGCATGGGGACCAGGCGACAGAAGGCGTCGATGTCCTCGGCGCGCGGCGGGTTGTGGACGTGGACCAGGATGTTGTGGGCGGAGTGGATGGTGCCTTCGTCGACCAGCACGGGCTGGCTGCTCGGCCTCCGGGACAGCGCCGCATACACGCCGAGTTTTCGCACGACGCTGCGGTACGCATTGAAACCCGTGATGCGCCAGTCGGTGTCGCGTCGTATCACCGACTTCGCGAACGCCAGGAACTCGAGGTGTTGGCGGGCGACGACGGTTTCGCGCAGCCCTCTCAAGTCCAAGGCGAGGTTCAGGAGAAAGCGGCTGGAGACGATCGGGGCGGGGATCCCGCCGAGCAGAACCTCCGGAGCAGTCGCCACCCCTACGCCGCGCTCGGCACAGTGATCCAGGACTGCCTTCAGCAGCGTCGACTTGCCGCTCCCCGAGCAGCCGGTGATCTCTACCAGCAGGCGGGCGGAGCCCTCGTGCGCGGTCACCTTCCGCCCGCCGGCGGGCCGGGACGGCTGCCGCCTGGTCGACACCCGCGGCCTCGGAGCGGGCGACCTGTGCCCCGCGCGCGCCGCGATCGCCGCCGCGTACACGACGGCGAGGCAGGCGAGCCTCGTTGCTTCGGTGGCGAGCACCGCCCACGCCGCGCCGAGCAGCCCATAGCGTGGCACGAGGAGGCAGCTCGCGAGGGTGCAGATCGCGAGGCTCAGCAGCGCGATCGGGAGCTGCTCCGGCAAGCGCCGGGCCGCGGTGACCGCATTGCCGAGGGCGGTGGCGAGAAAGGCGATGCCCGTTGCCACCGCGAGCCACACGAGGATCGGGGCGTACTCGGCGTATTCCGGAGCGTACGCCACGGTCAGCAGAGCCCGGCCGCAGAGCGCCGAGATCGCGACCGCCACGAGCCCGAGACCGCCTGCGATCAGGGTCGTCTGCAGGGTAAGGCGCCGGAAAGCCCTCGGATCGGTGGCGAAGTGCCGCGCGAGCCGGGGGCTCACCGCCGCTCCCAAGGCGAGCAGCGGTTGATTCCCCGCGACGAAGAGGTAAGCGAGCGCCGTGAAGTGGCCGAGCGCGCGGGGGTCGATGCTGGCCTCGATGGCGTAGCGCGGCACATTGAAGGTGAGGCTGCCGAGACCCGCGACGCACCCGAGCGGCAGGGCGACCCAGGTGAGGCCGCCCAAGGAGCCGAGCGCCAGGCTCGGTCGAATGGTCGTCAGCCGGACGGCAGCCGGCAGGTCGTAGACCGCGAGCACGCTTCCCCAGCACACCGCCATCGCCAGGGTTGCGAGCACGAGGCTCCCGGTCAGCTTGAGGACGACCCCGACCGCCAGCACGCTCACGGTGCCCTTGGCGAGCATCGAGACCGCGATCCGCCGCATGTCCTCCGCCCTCTGCAGGAGCCCGAACACGAGCTCGCTCACCGCCTCGAAGGACTTGGCCACCGCGACCGCGAGGATCAGGGAGAGGGTGGCGCCGCGGTAGCCGAGACCGAGGGCCATGGCGGCGATGGCCCCGAGGCCGAGGGCGGTGCCCAGGAGCTTCACGGAGAAATACACGCTGAATGGGTAGTCCTCGCGCGCATCGGTGGCCTGCAGCAGCCGCAGGTTGAGGTTGGTGAGCGTGATGACCGGCGCCGTGAGCGCGAGCCCGAGAGCGAAGAGCCCCACGTCGGCGGCGGTGCCGAGCTTGGCGATGCAGGCGAGGACGCCCCACTGGCAGGCGCTGTAGCCGAGATTGCCGACGAGCGCCCAGGCCACGTTGCGCTGCAGCGACCGAGCGCCCTGCGGCGCCGGCGGACTCGGCATCGATGCGGCAAACGAGCTTCGGATCACGGGTGAACCTGCAGCCCGATCATGGCACGACCTCCGGGTCCTCCGGCGCCCGCGGCCGCAGGGCGGCGCCCGTGACCTCGTCGCCACGCGTCGACTCGCGCCGCGCCAGCACCTCGGTCACGCCGTGGTAGACGGGCAGCATGTCGAGCGCGTTGCGCTCCCCGGCGTGGAGGACATTTTCCGCCGCCGAGAAGTCGCCGCGGGCGGCGTAGACGTCCACCGCGAGCGTGCGGTAGAGATCGCCCCGCTCGGGGGCCTGAGTCAGCGCGGCCAGCAGCGACTGCTCGGCGCCCGCCCGATCGCCCGCCTCGAGATAGTCGCGCGCCGCGCGCGCCAGCGTGCGGCCGCTGCCGGCGCCGTGGTCCGCCTCGGCAACCAAGGCTCGAGCCGCCTCGCTCCAGCGGCCGCGCGCTTCGAGCAAGGTCGCGAGATCCTCCACGATCGCCGCGCGCTCCTCCCCTGCCGGCGGCTCGCGCAGGGCACGGTCGAGGCCCCGGCCGATCGCCTCGGCCATCGCGTCCTCGAGCGCCGCCAAGCGCAGGCCGAGGACGTCCCCCTCGTCCAGCGCCTGGATGAGCTGTCCCGCATCGCGTGGTTCGAGCTGGCCGGCCGGGCCCAGATAGGCGTGCGACGCCAGCGAGGGGAAGCGGAACATCGACTCCTCGAGCTCGGCGGCGCCCTCCGCCCGTGCGCCGCGCGCCCAGAGCCGAAGCCCGAGGCCGTCGCGGATCTCGCCGGACCAGGGGCTGAGCGCGAGTGCGCGCCGCAGCTCCGCCTCCGCTTCCGGCCCGGGCCCGAGAGCGGCGGCGAGCGCCTGGTGAGCCTCGAGGTTCGCCGGGGAGCGATCGAGGGCGCGGCGAATGAGCGCCAGGGCGCGGGGCTGCGCGCCGTCGCCCTGCTCTGCCAGCAGGAGGTCCGCCGCCGCCAGGCAGTCGCCGGGTGAAAGGGGCGAGGTGCCGGCCAGCATCCGCGCGCGGTTGGCGACCTGGGGCACGGCGGCCGCCAGCAACAGCACGACGAGCACACGGAGCGCCCGGGTGCCGCCCGCCGGCTGGGGCGCCCCGCTCAGCACGAGGAGTGCGAGGACGACCATGAGAGAGAGAAAGTTCGCCGGCATGCGCAGCCCGAAGTCGATCAGGCTGTGCACGAGAATCGCCGCCACACCGCCCACGAGTCCCCAGCGCAGGAAGGAGGGCTGCCCGAGCGCCGCACGCCAGTCCGGGAGCTCGAATTCGCGGGAATGGGCCGCCGACCGCTCGCGGTCGGGGGACGGCGCGGCCACGGGCGCGGCGGGGGCTGGCCGCCGCGCCGCGGCGCGCACCAGGGCGAGCGCGAAGAGGAGCACCAGTGCGACCCCTGCGAGTCCGCCCTCGGCCGCGAGCTCGAGATAGTCGTTATGGGCATGATCCCAGATGCCGCCCTCGACGGGCGGCGCCTGGTACGGACGGAAGGCATGCAGCCACGAGCCGAGACCGGTGCCGAACAGCGGATGGTCGCGGACGATCGCGGAGCCTGCGGCGCTCACGGCGAGGCGGCTCGCGAGGCTCACGTCCACGGCCTCGGCGGCGCGCACCTCGTCGGCGGCGCGCCAGAGGGCGACCGAGAGGCCTGCCGCCAGCACGAGGGCGAGCGCCACGGCCGCGGCTGCCCACCGCCTGCGCGGGCTGCGGCCCGCGCTCGACGCCATCCCCGCGCCGGCGACGGCGAGGCCGACGAGCAGAGCCGCCCTTCCGCCCCGCGAGCCGCTCGCCACGTGGGCGAGCGCCATGAGCAGCAGGCCGGCGCACGCGGCCAACGGCGCCCAGAGACGTCGCTGGTGGACGATCAGCGCCGAGACCCACGCTTGCCGGGGGTGCATGCCCCTCCCCCGCGCCGCATGGGCCGCCCGGCCGAGCCGGCGGCGGACCCGGTCCATGACTACGAGGACGTAGGCGACGGTCGCAGGAATCACCATCTCCAGCCACGCGGCGAAGTGGTTCGGGTTGACGAAGGGGCCCGATACCCGCTCGCTCGACGCCGGAACGCCCGTGACCCAGAGGATGCTTCCGTTGCCGGCCAGCTCCGACAGGAGCCCGAGGCAGGCGAGGAGCACGCCCCCGGCGATCAGCGTCAGCAGGAGCCGCGCGAAGACCATGGGACGTCCATCTCCTGCGGGGTCCCGGGTGCGCCAGGGATAGGAGACGGCGACGACGAAGGCTCCGAGCCCGATCGAGAACCGGCCGAGCGCGGCCCACGCCGCGTAGGGGTCGAGGGCGAGCGGCCGCCAGAGCGCCCAGCCGCCGGCGCCGGGCCAGCCCGGGAGCATCTCGGAGTAGAGGCGGGCCGTGGCGGGTGCGATCCAGCGGAGCACGGCCGGGGGCAGCGGCAGGGTCGTCGCGAGCGCGAGTGCAACCAGGCCGACGAGCGCTGCGATCCCCGGCGGGTATGGGGCGCCACGGCGCCGCCGCTCGCGGAGCGTCACGGCGAGCAGGAGAAGAATCACGGCCGAGGCGGCGGTCACGGCCCACGCCTGGCGTCCGCCCAGGAAGAGCGGCAGCCCGAGCACCAGCGCCTGCAAGGTGCAGAGCAGCCTGCGATCGACGGGGCTCATGCGCGCGCCTCCGCCGGCGGCTGCTGGTCGTCGCGGTAGTAGTCGTCATAGAAGTAGAAGTCTCCCCAGGCGAGGTCGACGTTGTTCACCACCACGCCGAGGAGGCGGGCGCCCGCCATCGCCAGCCGGTCGCGGGCATGGCGCACGAGCTCGCGCGGGGTGGCATGCCCCTTCACCACGAGCACCACGGCGTCGGCCATCGTCGCGAGCACCACGGCATCCGTCACGGGCAGCACGGGCGGCGTGTCGACGATCACGAAGTCGTACTGCCCCCTCAGCTCCGCGAGTGCCTGGCGCATACGCACCGAGCCCACCAGCTCGGCCGGGGCCACCGTCAAGGGCCCCGCCGGAATGAAGGACAGCGGGGGCGCGTCGAGGGTCTGGAGGACGCTCCCCAGCTCCACCTCGCCCGCCAGACAGCTCGAGAGCCCGCACGCGGCGTCGACGCCGAGCAGGCGATGGCACCGCGGGTGGCGCAGGTCGGCGTCGAGCAGCAGCACGCGCGACCCCGCCTGGGCGAGCGCCGTGGCGAGATTGATGCTCCCCACCGTCTTGCCCTCCGCGGCCCGGGTGCTGGTCACCAGGATCACCTTGGGCGGCGCCTCCGGTACGGAGAAGAGGACGGCGGTGCGGAAGCTGCGGAACGCCTCGGCGACCCGGGACCACGGCTCCCGGAGGACCACCAGGTCGCTGGGGCCCCCGGCCCCGTCCTCGCCGCTGCTGCCGTTCGTCGCCGGGCCGTTCGCGTCGGGCATGGCCGGGAGCCCGCGGGCGTGGAGGGCGCGCGCGGTCGCGCGCCGGGCGAGCGCGAAGTTGGGGATGACGGCGAGCGTCGGCAGCCGGAGCAACCCTTCCACCTCGTGGCGGCTCTTGACGCTCTGGTCGAAGTACTCGCAGCCGAAGGCCGCTCCCACCGCGAGCACGAGCCCCGCGAGCACGCCGAGGGTGAGGTCGAGGGGCATGTTCGGCCTGCTCGCATGCAGGGGCACCTCGGCCCGCTCGATGACCCGCACGTTGGAGGCGGCGAGCTCCGAGTTCACGGCCGTCTCCATCTGCTGCTTGAGCAACGAGGCATGGAGCGCGTGGCCGGTTTCCACGTCGTTCTTGAGCAGCTGGTAGCGAGCCCCGAGGTCGCGCAGCTCGACCGCCGTCGCACCCAGGTGCGCGAGCTTGCGCCGCAGCTCCTCCTCGCGCAGCTGGGCGGCCTCGTCGCGGCTGCGGACCGCCGCCACCTCCTGCGCGACCTCGGCGCCGAGCTGCTGCTCGATCTCGGCCTGCTGCCGCCCGAGCTCCAGGATCTGCGGGTGCTTCGGGCCGAGCCGCTGCCCGAGGCCCGCCCGCTGGGCGCGGAGGTCGAGGAGCGCCAGGTGCAGCTTCTGGATGCCCGGACGGTCGAGGAAGTAGGCGAGGGCGTCGCCGTGGGGCCGGGTGAGGAACTCGTATCGGCTGTGGAGCGCGAGCCGGGCGCCTTCCGCCTTGCTGAGCAGACTCGAGACGTCCGCGATCCTCTGTGCGACCGTCTTCTGCTCTTCGTTGATGGCGACGTTCGGGTGCTCGGCAGCGAAGCGGCTGAGCGCCGCCTCCGCGCGGTCCACCTGGTCCCGCGACTCGCGCAGCTGGCGACCCAGGAACTCCTTGGCGGTGACGTCGTCGGCGCGCCGCGCCTCCTCGTTGGCCTCCAGGTACGCCTGCGTGTGGGCCGCCGCCAGGAAGGCCGAGAGGGAGGGGCTGGGGGTCGTGAAGCGCACCGCCACGAGGTCCGTCCCGCGGATCTCCTGGACCGAGAGGTAGCGCATGTAGCGGTCGATCAGGGCGGGATCGACCGACCCTCGACCCGCGCTCCCGTCCTCGGAGGGCCCCGCCGGGGCCGTCTCGAGGCCGCGCGGGCGGAGGAGCCGGAGCATGGTCCCGCTGAGCGACAGGAGGCCGCGCCGGCGGGAGCCCGGATCGAGGAAGGCCTCGCTGTCGGCGAGCCCACGGCTGCGGATGACGCGCTCCGCCAGGTCGCGGCTCTGCAGCGCCGCCACCTGCGTGCTGAGGAAGGTCGCGGCGCCGTTTGCGGAAGGGTCCCCGTCGTCGAGGCGGAGCACATTGCCCTCGAGGCGGAGCTGGATGGGGGACTGGCGCGCGAGCTCGAGCCGCGTCGACGCGCTGTAGAGGCGAGGCGTGAGGAGCGTGGCGAAGACCGTCAACCCGAACGTGAGCCCGAAGCAGGTGGCTGCCAGCCAGCGGTACTTGTGGAGCACCCAGAGGTACTCCCGCAGGTGGCGCGGCGCCCCGCTGAACTCGGCGTCGATGATCGGCGGCGGGAGATATCCGCCCGGCGGCGTCGGTTGCGCGCCCGTCGGGTCGGGCAGCGGGAACAGCGGTCGATCGGCGGCGGCCACGGATAACCTCTCCGCTAGAAGAGCAGCACGTTGCCCCCGACGCGCACCAGATCACGAGCGACGGTCCACACGCCCCACGGAACGAGGCGGGCGCCCGCGCTGGGGACGCGCACGACGTCGCCGTCGGTGATCGGCACGTCGGGCGAGCGGCCCTCCGCGATGGCCTCGAGGTCGACCGTGAAGGAGTGCTCCTCGCCGGGGCCGAGGACACGCTTCACGGTGGCGTGGTGGCGGTCGGCCGGGAAGAGATTCCCCCCGGCGGCCGCGATCGCGCCGCTCAGCGTGAGGCCGCGGGTGACCGGATAGGAGCCCGGCTTGTCCACCCAGCCGTCGACGAGCACGCTCCCGGCGGGGGAGACCGTGATGACGTCTCCGGGGCGCACGCGGGGATCGAGTCGCCCCGCGTGGCCCCCGCTGGCATGGAGGAGAACCTCGAGGTCGATCCGCATCGGCGCGCCGGCCGGCGCCGTCTGCCCCGGCCCGGACGAGGTCGAGCCCCCCACGGGCACGAACTCGACCACCCGGCCGGCCTCCTTGGTCGGCCCGCCGGCCGCCCAGACGAGGTCGGAGAGTGTCGCCCGCGGGCGCGTGAGGGGATAGAGGCCGGGGCGCTCGACGCTGCCGACCACCGCGACGACCCGGCTGCGGTACTCCGCGATCTGCACGCTCACCTGCGGCACGCGGAGGATCCCGGCCTCCACGAGGCGCCGCGCGATCTCCGCTTCCAGCTCGGTCGGGGTGAACCCCTCGGCCCGCACCAGGCCGATCAGGGGAAGGCTCACGTAGCCGCTGGCGTTCACGCGCACGCCCTGCACCGCGGGTGCCGCCGCCACAGCGGCCGGCCCCGGGGCGCCGAGCCCCGGCCGCGGCCACGGGCCCTGCACGTCGACCAGGTCCGGGATGCGGATCTCGAGCAGATCGTCCGGTCCGATCCGGTAGCCGCCGTCCGAGGGCTCGAGCGCGCGCTCGGCGGCGAGCGCTTCGAGACGGGTTCGGTCCCGCGCGCTCATCACGTCGCCCGCCACGGCAGCCGACGAGGGCTCGGGCCGCCCGGGGCCGGTGCCGACCTGGGGCCTCGCCCCGAGGCCGCAGCCGCTGCCGAGCGCAGACCCGATCAGGAGCGCGACGGCTGTCGAGCGGAGGGTCACGACGGAGATCGAGTCGGGCAGTCGGGGAAGTGCGCGCACCGGAGCTTCCCGTTCCGTCCCTGGCAGCAGGCGCGTTGTACGATGACGGCCGGCCGCCGCCGTTCGGTGGGACACGCCTTGGTTTGGGTTCGCACGAGCGTCGTCCCGGTCGGGCAGTGGAGGGACGCCGCAGGGTCCGCCCGCGCGGGCGACGGCAGG
This sequence comes from Deltaproteobacteria bacterium, assembly GCA_005888095.1. Taxonomy (GTDB): domain Bacteria; phylum Desulfobacterota; class Binatia; order DP-6; family DP-6; genus DP-3. Next base: position 18,822 of record VBKF01000146.1, read on the forward strand.
GCCAGACCCGCCCAGAGGAGGAGCATCGCCGCAGACGGTCTTCTCATGTGACTCGCTCCCGCAAGGGGTCTTGCATTTCCTATGGCTTCCGTGCCCGAGTGCTGTCTGGCAAGCCTGCATCATCGCCCGTGGCGGCTCCGTTGCCGGGACCTTGCACGCGCCACCGTCCGGGCTCGTGTGTGAGCATCTCCAGGAAGCGGCGGTAGAGATCGCAGCGCCGGTAGTGCTCGGTCAGGCAGAAGCGATTCAGGTGCACGAGCGGCGGGACGTGCATCGACTCCAAATCCGCGCGGCAGATGGGCGCCGCGGTGCTGTAGAGGCACGGACACTTCACCATCGATTCCCAGCGCCGTCTTGCATGCCTCCGGCAACTCCTCTTCGGCTCGGCGACGGAAGCGGGGCCTGAGCGTGCGAGCGAGCAACCGCCGTGCCGCTTGCGTCGCCCGTGTCTGCCGCCGCCCGGCTATCGAGGCCGCTGCGCCGACCGGCGCCCGAGCGTCCGCCATGCCCGGGGACGCCGCGCCGGCGATTCCAGAAGCGCACCGCGGAGGTGTGCTCTCACCCCGTCGTGAGCGCGCAGGAGGAACCTCCCCGGTGCGCTTCGGACGCATCTCGCCCTCGCGCCGCACCGAAGCGCACCTCGTCGGTGCGATCAGAGCGGCTGGGTTCCGCCCGCGACGGGCACCCGACGAGCGCGCACGCGCAGCGGCCGGAAGTCCCGCCGCGAGAGCCCGTGCCGCTTCATCAGGGTGCGGACGTGCTTGGTCGTGATGCCGGCATGCAGGGCGACCTTCTTGATGCTCCCCTGGCAGCGGCGCAGCAGCGAGAGGAGGTAGAGGCTCTCGAACATCCCCAGGGCGCGTCGCCGGGCGACGCGGAAGGGAAGGCCCATGTCCTCCGCCGGGAGTCGCCCCGATCCGGAATGCACGCCGAGGACGAGGTGCGCGGCCTCGATCATTTCGCCGGGACACTCGACGATGGCGCGTTCGATGACGTTCTCGAGCTCCCGCACGTTTCCCGGCCAGTCACGGGCGACGAGGAGGTCGAGGGCCTCGTGGCTGACCCGAGAGACACCGGGGCGCTTCAGCAGCAGTCGCTTCTGGTCGATGAAGTAGCTGACGAGCAGCGGGATGTCTTCCCGCCGCTCGCGCAACGGCGGGAGATGGATCTCGACCACCGTCAGGCGATGGAGCAGGTCTTCCCTGAAGGCGCCCGCTCGCACGCGCGAGGCAAGATCGGCGTTGCTGGCGGTGATCAGGCGAAAGTCGCTGCGGATCAGGCTCGAGCCGCCGACGCGTCGAAACTCGCGCTCCTGCAACACGCGCAGGAGCTTTGCCTGGGCCTCGAGGGCCAAGTTCGCGATCTCGTCGAGGAAAAGGGTGGCGCCGTCCGCCAGCTCGAAGACGCCCACCCGCCGACGGTCGGCGCCGGTGAAGGCGCCGCGTTCGTGGCCGAAGAACTCGCTCTCGAGCAACGTCGGCGCGACGGCGTTGCAGTCCACGGCGACGAACTCCCGGGACGCTCGGTGGCTCAGCTTGTGGACGAGTCGGGCGACGAGCTCCTTGCCGGTGCCGGTCTCACCCGTGATCAAGACCGACACGTCGGCCGTCGCCACCTGCTGAACCTGGCGGAAGACTCCCTGTAGCGCGGGGCTGCGGCTGACCAGCCTGCGCTCGCTGTCCACCTCGACGTGGACCGTATCCCTGCTCGCGCTTGGCATCTAGACTAGTGCCGTTGTTCGGATGATCGCACCCGAGAGCGCGAAGTCTCAGTGTCAATAGGCGCGTGCACTTCAAGCTGTCAATAACGCTGTGCCCAAGATGGGTCGAGGAACCAGGCTTCGTCGACGCTCGCGCGCGAGGCGCGCATTTGCTCCTCGCGCTGCCCGCTCACCCCTCCGGAACGCGAGTTCTCCCCGACCTTCTCCCTCGCGGTCCCGTCCTTGCGGGTGGCGGCCCTCTGGAGTCATTCCCGGCGCACTCCTAGCTGCCGTTCTCCGCCGTCAATGCGCTCAGAACGTCGGGATGGTTCGCCAGGCTGTCGCCGAGGTAGGCCCAGGAAAAGACGACGTAGCCCTCCATGCGCGACGCACGCCAGTGCCGAAACTCTTCGTGGAGCTCCTCCACGGTCGGCCAGCGATAGTAGGAGTCCGCGAACGCCTGCACGACCGCCCAGTAGCGGGGCACCTTTGCTGCCTCGAGCAGGCCGATGGTTTCGTCGATCTTCGCGTAGACGCAGCCCGCCGCCCACGAGCACGGGTAGCGGTCGACCCCGATGATGTCGACCGTGCCGACGTAGGGCGCGTAGGGGTTCTCCGGGAAGTGCGGCTGGATGACGGCGAAGGTGGGCCTGCCGGGATCCAGCGACTTGACGAGCGCCGACCGCGCCGCGAGGTCCCGGACCGCCGAGGGGCATTGCCAGAGGCGCGGCTCGTCGGCGAGGTTATAGGCCTCGACCTTGGGGTTGCCCGCGAGCGGTCCGACGTTCGCGACCACCCAGTCGTCCGATCGCTCCCACGTACAGGTCGTGTTGTCGTAGTTCCCGAGCCAGACGAGCGCGCGACGCCCGGCGGGCAGCGCGTTCACGACTCCGGGGTCGGTGCCGGTGTCGATCACCGTGAAGCCGGCGGCGACGATGGCGTCGAAGCCGGTCGGGCTCGAATCCCGGCTGAAGCAGCCGCGCGGCGCCGGGGTCCTCACGGACGGGACGCACAGCTCCGCCTGTCTGATTGCAGCCAGCCGTCCGGGACCGAACTCGTTGTTCGTGTGGAGCTGGCGGGCGGGGCCGAGCGCGGCGTGCGGCGCCGCGAGGCTGAGCTGCGCCCGGTAGCACAGGAAGTAGCCGCTGAGGTGCTTGATCCCGGCGCCGTCGTTGCTGACCGGGGCGCAGAGGTGTCGCGGCGTCGTGAGGTCGAGGTATCTCGTCCCGAACTGATCCGTGAGCCGAACGCCCTCGATGTGCGCGAAGGGAGGCCCGTCCGTGACGAGCCTCAGCCTGTGGCACGCGTAGCGGTCGACGTCGCTCGCGGCGGGCAGCGGCGGGTCGCTGTCGAGGCTCTCGGCGGTCGGGACGAGCAGGTCGTCGGGCCTCCCGATCTCCGCGCGCAGGGGCCCGAACTCGTTCGTGACCTGCAGCGTGCGCTGCGGCACGGCTGCCATGGGCGGTTGAATCCTGTACCCCTCCAGGGCGGTGGCCGCGTCGACCACCCGTCGGGCGTTCACGTCGGCCGGGTTGCAGAGCCACATCGGCCTCGTGACGTGGGCGGTGAGCGGCCCGAGGGGACCGGCCACCGGAACAGCCGGGATCGGGGTGAACCGCGGCATCCCGAACGCCCGTACCCGGTAGCAGAGAAAAGGATCGTCCGGAGCGCCCGGCGGCCGCGGCGCCGGTGCCGCCCGGGTGGGCCCGGAGACGAAGACCGCCAGTGCGAGCAGGGCGAACGCGGTGATCCCCATGTGCCGGTTCAAGGAAGAATTGGTCCTATCCCCAGGAGTGGACGGAAGGTGGCAAGCACCATGTACCAGTTGGTAGCCGTGCCGAGGGTCATGCTCGCCTCCTGCGGGCCGGCGGCGCTGGAGAGGATGTCCTCGATGTCGGAGGACGCGCTGCCGTTCTGCACCTCGAGGACGTACGGCACCATCTGGCTGCTTCCGGGAATCGCCCAAGCCGGCTGGCCCCCGGTGATGACGGCCGCGACGACCAGCTCACCGGCGGGAATCGCGGCGGTCGGACCCGCGCTGGCGTTGGTTCCCACACCTTGCGCGACCAGGGCTTGGTCGAGCGTTCCCAGCACGGCCACGTTTCGGTAATCCGCGACCGCCTCCTGCAGATAGGCGGGGGCGGACGCCGACACCGTGATCACGAGGCCGAACGGCGCAGGGAAGGAACTCCTGCGGTAGAAGAGTGCGATGTCGCCCGTTCCGCCGAACGTCGTCGAAACCGAGCGCGTCCACGGACCATTGACGTTGTCCAGGACGTGCACCTCGCCGGGAGCGTCGAACTGGCCGAACCACCCGACGAGGAGGTCGCCGGGCAAGACCGGCTCGGTCAGGACAAGGGTCTCTGAGGCGATGCGGCTGGCGGACGAACCTGCAACTCCCTGGACGAATTCCGGTGAAGCGACCGGCGTGATGATCGTGAGGGGTGCCGACTGCGCCGAATGCTCGTCCGCGATGTCGAAGGCGTCGACGGAATAGGCGTAGGTGGTCAAGGGCGTCACATCCTCGTCCACGTAGGTCGTGGGGTCGGGCCGTGCCCTCCCGATCTCGGCACCGTTCAGGAAGAGGATCGCGATGGGGGAACCGTCTCGATACACGGTATAGCCGGCGACGCTGCCGGTGGACGCCGACCACGAGAGGGTGACTCGTGTGGAGGCCACGCTGGTGGCCTCGAAGCCGGCGGGGGTGGAGGGGGCCCCGGGCGGAGTGGCGGGAAGGGCATGAAAAACGGCGCACACCGCGTACCAATCGGTGGCGGAGGCGAGGGTGGCCGTCCCCTGCTGGCCGCCCGCGGCGCTCGACGTGATGTCCTCTTCGTAGGCGGATCCGTTCGCCGTCTGCGCCCGCGGCGTGTACGGGACGCCCAGGCTGCTGCCGGGCGTCACGGAACCGGGAGAGCCGCCGGTCACCAGGGCCGCGAACACGACCTCGCCCGCGTCGACCGCCGCGGTCGCACCGGTGTCGACGGCCGTCCCCACACCCCGCGCCGCGGCGACCTGGTCCAGCGAGCCGGCGAGCGCGACGCCCGCATACTCGGCGACGGTTCCCTGCAGGTACGCGGTCGATGGGACGGCTACGGTGATTGCGATCCCGTTGGGAGCCGGCTGGCTGTTCTCGCGGTAATAGAGGGCGATGTCGCCCGTGTCGCTCATGAAGGTCATCGACCCGGGCGCCCGGGTCCAGGTGCCGTTCACGTTGTCCGATACCTGAGCCTGCTCGGGGGCGTCGAACTGGGAAATCCACCCGACCAGCAGATCCCCTTGGGCGACGGGGCTGGTGAGTGTAACGGTGATCGCCGAGACCCGCGACCCGGTCGAGAATGCCGCTCCCTGGACGAAGGCAGGGGTGGCCGACGATTGGGCGAGCGCCGTGCGTGGAAGGAGAACTCCGAGGGCGGCCATCGCGGCAAGGCCAGCTGTGGACAGAGCCGATGGCAGGTACTTCACGACGAGGAGCTGGGCCACGCTGCCAGCTCGCATGCGGTCTCGTTAGCAACTGCCGCCTCGGCGCGCCCTCCCGTCCCTCTTGAGGCGCGCCTAACGCCTCGTGGGGTGCCCGGGGGGATCGACTCGCCGCTAGGGCGCGACCGTGAGAATCATCGCCGGGCGTCCGGCGCTCGCCTCGCGCGAGTTGTAGCTCACGCCGTCGACCGAGGCGTTGTCGATCGCAAAGCAGTAGACGCCGTCGCCCGAGATGGCGGCGGTCACGTCGAAGTCGACCAGCTGGCCCTGGGCCACGGCCCCCAGGGTCGCGAGGGCGGGCCCATCGATCACGGGCCGCGTGTTCCAGCTGACCGTCCGCTCGTCCCACCTGCAATTCGTGATCGGGTGGATGCTACCGCCGGAGACACCTTCGCCACCTGCAGCCGGAGGCGGGCGGAGGAGATCCTGCGGGCGCCGACGCCACTCACGGCCACGCGCACGAAGGTGCGCGTCGCGGCGGGGCCGGCATCGGCCGAGAGCAGCGCTCTGGTCCCGAAGTTGATGGCCGGCAGGTCGGACTCGACGAAGGTGTCGGCCTGGACCGTGGCGACCGGGGCCGGCGCGACAAGCGTCGTCGTGGTGGTCGTGGTGGTGGACGTCGTGGTCGTCGTCGAGAGCGGAGCTCCGCCAACCTCGATGACGAGCTGCGGCTTCCCTGCCGCTGCCTCGCGCGCGTTGTACCGGACGCCGTCGGCGGAGGGGCTCTCGAGGGCGAAGCAGTACACACCGTCGCCGCGGATCGTGCTCGTCACCTCGAAGTCCACCGCCTGGCCGAGCGCCACCATACCCACCGTGGCGAGCACGCGCCCGTCGATGGCGGGTTTGGTCTTCCAGCTGACCGTTCGCTCGTTCCAGCTGCAGCTCATCGGGTGGATGCGCCCTCCCGCGACGCTCTGGGAGTTCGGGAGGCTCGCCACCTGGAGCCGCAGGCGGGCGGACGCCACCTGGCGCCCTGCGACGCCGCTCACGCGGACGCGGAGGAACGTGAGCTTCACGGGGCTGGCGTCCAGCTCGAGCACCGCGCTCGTTCCGAAGTTGATGGCGGGACTCGCCGAGCTGACCGACGCATCGGCCTCGACCACCGCCACCGGCGCCGCCGCCGGGCATACCGGCGCTCCGCCGCCGCACCTTCCTCCCGAGCAGGTTTCGCCCGCCGTGCAGGCGTTGCCGTCGTCGCAGGCCGCGCCGTCCGGCTTGGCGGCGTCCGAGCACTGCCCGCTGGCGGGATCGCAGACGCCGGGGTCGTGGCACTGATCCCGCGCGATGCAGACGACCGGCTGCGTGCCGGTACAGACGCCGGCGATGCAGGCATCCGCGCGGGTGCAGGCGTTGCGGTCATCGCAGGCCGTGCCGTCCGGCTTGGGCGGGGTGCTGCACGTCCCGGTGGCGGGGTCGCAGGAGCCTGCGTCGTGGCACTGGTCCGGGGCGGTGCAGACGACGGCGTTGCCGCCGGTGCAGACGCCGGCGATGCAGGTATCCCGGCGGGTGCAGGCGTTGCCGTCGTTGCACGGAGCGGCGTTGGCGGTATGGATGCAAGCCCCCCCGGCGCAGCTGTCATCCGTGCAAGGGTTGCCGTCGTCGCAGGCGAGTCCGACGCCGCGGCACACGCCGTCACGGCAGGAGTCGTGCTGGGTGCATGCGTCGCCGTCGTCGCACGAGGCCGCGTTGGCGGTGTGGAGGCAGCCGCGGAGGGCGTCACAGCGGTCGTCGGTGCAGGGGTCGTCGTCGTCGCACCGCAGTCGCGTGCCGGCGACGCAGGCGAAGTTGACGCAGGTCTCGTCCCCGTTGCAGGCGTCCTGATCGAGGCAGTCGGCGTCGGACCTGCAGCAGCCCGGGACCGGCGTGTGGACGCAGCCGCGTTTCGCGTTGCAGCCGTCGGCTGTGCACGGGTTGCCGTCGTCACACCCGGCGGTGTTCTCGGTGTGCAGGCACCCCTGGGCGGCATCGCAGCGGTCCTCGGTGCAGGCGTCGTCGTCGTCGCAGTCGAGGTGGGCGCCGGCGCGGCAGGTCCCCGTGGCGACGTCGCACGTCTCGATCCCCGTGCACGCGTCGTGGTCCTCGCAGTCGTCGTCCTTGCGGCAGCAGCCGGGGATGGGGGTGTGCGTGCACCCGTTCACGGGGTCGCAGGCGTCCGCCGTGCAGGTCACCCCGTCGTCGCAGTCGAGCGGTTGTCCGGCAGCGCAGTGGCCGGTGGCCGGATCGCAGGTCTCCTCACCGTCGCACACATCGTCGTCGGAACACGCTCGCACGTCGTGATGACAGACGCGTGGCGAGCCGTCGGGCCCGCCACCGTGGTCGGCCTCCTCGCAGAAGTCTCGAATCGTGCACGGGTCGTGGTCGTCGCAGTCCGTGTCCGTCTTGCAACAGGCCGGGATCGGCTGGTGGGTGCAGCCGCCGACCGCCTCACAGCCGTCCACGGTGCACCCATCCCGGTCGTCGCAGTCGAGCGGGCCGCCGGCCTGGCACATCCCGGTGGCGACGTCACAGGTCTCGGTGCCTGTGCACACGTCGTGGTCATCGCAATCGCCGTCCGCGCGGCAGCAGCCGCGGATGGGGGTGTGCGTGCACCCGTTCACCGGGTCGCAGGCGTCGGCCGTGCAGACGACGCCGTCGTCGCAGTCGGGTGGCGCGCCGGCGAGGCAATTGCCGGTGTTGGGATCGCAGGCATCGATGCCATCGCAGACATCCGAGTCGGGGCAGACCACGTCGGTCCCGGCACAGGCGCCATCCCGGCAGATGTCTGCCTGCGTGCAGGCGTTGCTGTCGTCGCACGGGGCCGTGTTGGCGGCGTGGCTGCAGCCCGTCGCCGGGTCGCAGCGGTCATCCGTGCAGGGGTTGTCGTCATCGCAGTCGCGCGGCGGTCCGCCCGCGCAGGCGCCCGCCTGGCAGGTGTCGCGCGTGGTGCAGGCGTTGCGATCGTCACAGGCCGTGCCGTCGGGCTCGAACCCGTCGGTCGGACAGCGGTCGGTCATACCATCGCAGCTCTCGGCGACGTCGCACGCCCCCGCCTTCGGCCGGCAGACCCCGGTCTTCTTGCCGTCGGGCGGGCAGCTCGCGCTGGTCCCCGAGCAGTGCTCCGCCTCGTCGCACTCCCCGGCCGCCGCCCGGCACGGCGCGCCGGCGTTCCCTGCCGGGTGCTGGCAGGCGTTGCGGCTGCCGTCGCAGGTGTCGGTCGTGCACGCGTTACCGTCATCGGTGCAGGCCGTGCCGGCGGCGCTCTTCGCGTCGGCCGGGCAGTCGGGGCCGTTCCCGGGACAGCTCTCGGCGAGGTCGCACTCGCCGGCTGCACCGCGGCAGACCACGCTCGAGGGCTGGAAGCCGTCCGCGGGACAGCGGTCGCTGACCCCGTCGCAGGTGTCGGCCACATCGCAGTCCCCGGCTGCCGGCCGGCACACCGTCCCCGCGTTCCCGGCGGGGTGCTGGCAGTCGGTGCGGCTGCCGTCGCACTCGTCGCGGCTACAGGGGTTGCCGTCGTTGGTGCAGGCTGTGCCGGCGGTGCTCTTCGCGTCGGCCGGACACGCGGCGCTCGATCCCGTGCAGAACTCGGCGGGGTCGCACTCACCGGCCGAGGCGCGGCAGAGGGTCGCGGTGGGGAGGAAGGCATCGGAAGGGCAGGCCGTGCCCGTGCCGTCGCAGGTCTCGGCCTCGTCGCAGTCCCCGGCCGCCGCCCGGCACACCGTCCCCGCATTCCCCGCCGCATGCTGGCAGTCGCTGCTGCTGCCGTCGCAGGTGTCGGCCGTGCACGGGTTGCCGTCGTCGGTGCAGGTGGTGCCGGCAGCGCGCTGCGCGTCGGCCGGACAGTCGGCGTTGTTGCCGGGACAGCTCTCGGCCAGGTCACACTCGCCGGCGGCGGCGCGACACTCCGTGCTCGAGGGGACGAAGGCGTCCGACGGGCACGCTCCGTTCACGCCGTCGCAGGTCTCGGCCACGTCGCAGTCGCCCGCCGCGGGGCGGCAGACCGTGCCCGCCGTCTTCAACTGGCAGATCGAGTTACAGCAGGAGCTCGCCGAACCGTTCGCCGCCCCCTCGTCGCACTGCTCGCTGGCGGAATCCACCACGCCGTTGCCGCACGTGGTGGCGGGGGTGGGCACGGCGTCGCTGCAAGCGTGCCGGAAATGGCTGCCGAAGGTCGCGCAGCCGTCGCAGAAGTCGCCCGTCAAGGTGCAGTTTCCCACGTCGACGACGATCTCGACCCGGTCGTCGATCGCTTCCTGGCCTCCATGGTCCTGCGTCGGCGCGTTGATGACTCCGAAATCCGGACCGTCGTTGCTGTTGTCGATGCTGCCGGGGGCGAGCACGAAATCGTGCGCCATGTCGCAGCTCACGTCGGAGGACTGGCGGCTGCTGACGAAGCTCTTGCCGCACTCCGACTTCGGCGTCGGGCACTGCCCATCGCTGCCGGCCGCACAGCTCGGGCAGAAGTTCGAGCCTGCCGACCACTCGCAGGTGACGTCCGGCCCGTCCGTGACGCCGCGGCAATCCTCGAGACCCCGCGGGAGGAGCGTGCTGCCCGCCGCGACCCTGGCCCTGTCGTCGGGGCTGTCGATCGGCGCGGCGCCCGCAAAGCTGAGGGAGGTGAGGATGTTGTTCGACGGGTCGGCGGCGTCGTTGATCGCCGACGTATTGGTGATCACGATCTTCAGGAGCGACGGGGAGATGCACGTGAAGCTCGCGGTGGCCGCATAACCGCCGTTGCAGCCCGCGCCGACATAGGTACAGCTGACGGCGGGCAGGCACTCGGCGCTGAGGGTCCGGACGTCCAGGGGACACGTGTCGCGGGTGCCGTCGCAGGTTTCGTCCTGATCGCAGTCGTCGGCCGCCGGCCGGCACACCGTGCCCGCATGTCCCGCCGGGTGCTGGCAGTCGTTGCTGCCGCCATCACACTCGTCGCGGCTGCAGGGGTTGCCGTCGTCGCTGCAGGCCCTGCCGGCGGTGCTCTTCGCGTCGGCGGGGCAGCCGGCGCTCGATCCCGTGCAGAACTCCGCGGGGTCGCATTCGCCGGCCGAGGCGCGGCAGAGCGCCGTCGTCGGGAGGAAGGCATCGGCGGGACAGGAGGTGCTCGTACCGTCGCAGGTCTCGGCCACGTCGCAGTCGCCGGCCGCCGGCCGGCACACCGCGCCCGCATTCCCCGCCGGATGCTGGCAGTCGTTGCTCCTCCCGTCGCACTCGTCGCGGCTGCAGGGGTTCCCGTCGCCGGTGCAGGCCGTGCCGCTCGCCTCCTTCGAGTCCGCCGGGCAGTCGGGCCCGGTCCCGGGACAGTTCTCGGCGAGGTCGCACTCGCCGGCGGCGGCGCGGCAGACGACGCTCGAGGGCTGGAAGCCGTCCGCGGGACACGCGGTGCTCGTGCCGTCGCAGGTCTCGGCCACGTCGCAGTCGCCCGCGGCCGCCCGGCACACCGCACCGGCATTCCCCGCGGGGTGCTGGCAGTCGTCGCTGCTGCCGTCGCAGGTGTCGGTCGTGCACGGGTTGCCGTCATCGGTGCAGGCGGTGCCCGCGGCGTGCTTTGCGTCGGCCGGGCAGTCGGGGCCGGTCCCGGCACAGCTCTCGGCGATGTCGCACTCGCCGGCGGCAGCGCGGCAGACGACGCTCGAGGACTGGAAGCCATCGGCGGGACAGCGGTCGCTGACGCCGTCGCAGGTCTCGGCCGCGTCGCAGTCCCCGGCCGCCGGCCGGCACACCGTCCCCGCGTTCCCCGCGGGGTGCTGGCAGTCGTTCCTGCTGCCGTCGCAGGTGTCGGCCGTGCACGGGTTGCCGTCGTCGGTGCAGGCCGTGCCGCTCGCCTTCTTCCCATCCGCCGGGCAGTCGGGGCCGTTGCCGGGACAGCTCTGGCCGCGCGGCAGACGACGCTCGAGGGCTGGAAGTCGTCGGCGGGACAGCTGTTGCCGGCGCCGTCGCAGGTCTCGACCGCGTCGCAGGCACCAGCCGAGGCGCGGCAGACCGTGCCGGCCGGGCTCTTGGCATCCGCGGGGCACGCCGTGCTGGTGCCCGTGCAGGTCTCGGCGACGTCGCAGTCCCCGGCGGCCGCGCGGCACACCGCGCCCCCATTCCCTGCCGGATGCTGGCAGTCATCGCCGCTGCCGTCGCACTCGTCGCGGCTGCACGGATTGCCATCGTCGGTGCACGCGGTACGCGCGGCGCTCTTCGCGTCGGCCGGACACGCGGCGCTCGATCCCGTGCACAACTCTGCGGGATCGCACTCGCCGGCCGAGGCGCGGCAGAGCGTCGTGGCGGGGAGGAAGGTGTCGGCGGGACAGGCGGTGCTCGTGCCGTCGCAGGTCTCGGCCGCGTCGCAGTCGGCCGCTGCCGCCCGGCATACTGCCCCCGCGTTGCCCGCCGGGTGCCGGCAGTCGTCGCGGCTGCCGTCGCACTCGTCGCGGCTGCACGGGTTGCCGTCGTCGGTGCAGGCGGTCCCGCTGGCCTTCTTCGCATCCGCCGGGCAGTCGGGACCGTTGCCGGGACATCTCTCGGCCATGTCACACTCGCCGGCGGCGGCACGGCAGACGACGTTCGAGGGCTGGAAGTCGTCGGCGGGACAGCTGTTGCCGACGCCGTCGCAGGTCTCGACCGCGTCGCAGGCACCCGCCGAGGCGCGGCAGACCGTGCCGGCCGGGCTCTTGGCATCCGCGGGGCACGCCGTGCTGGTACCCGTACAGGTCTCGGCGACGTCGCAGTCCCCGGCCGGCGCGCGGCACACCGCCCCCGCA
>VBKF01000147.1 GCA_005888095.1 Deltaproteobacteria bacterium
GCACTCGCCGGCCGAGGCGCGGCAGAGCGCCGTGGCGGGGAGGATGGCATCGGCGGGGCAGGCCGTGCTCGTGCCGTCGCAGGTCTCGGCCACATCGCAGTCCCCGGCCGCCGCCCGGCACACCGCGCCGGCGTGCCCTGCCGGATGCCGGCAGTCGTCGCGGCTGCCGTCGCACTCGTCGCGGCTGCAGGGGTTGCCGTCGTCGGTGCAGGCGGTCCCGCTGGCCTTCTTCGCGTCGGCCGGACAGGCGGCGCTCGACCCCGTGCAGAAC
>VBKF01000148.1 GCA_005888095.1 Deltaproteobacteria bacterium
CGTGACCCAGGTCACGCAGAAGGCGGTCGAGATGCTCGGGCCGCTCGGCTACTCCCGCCAGCTGCTCCTCGAGAAGTGGATGCGCGACGCCAAGATCAACGACATCTTCGAGGGCACGCAGCAGATCAACCAGATGATCGTCGCCCGGCGCATCCTGGGCTATTCCTCGAAGGAGCTGTCGTAGCCGGCCTCGACCTCGCCCCGCTCCTGGCGCGGGTGCCCGATTTCCGCGAGTTCCTGACGCTCGAGGAGCTCCGCGCGGAGGCGCGCGCCCTGGTAGCGACGTTTCCGGGGCTGGCCCGGCTCGAGACGATCGGCACGTCCGCCGAGGGACGCCCCATCGATCTCCTCACCGTCGGCCACGGGCGGCGGCCGGCGCTGCTGGTCGGCGTGCCGCATCCGAACGAGCCGATCGGCACCCTGACGCTCCAGTTCCTCTGCCGCCTCCTCTGCGAGGACGCCGAGCTGCGCGCGCGGCTCGACACGACGCTCTACGCCATCCCGGTCGCGGACCCCGACGGCTTCGTGCTGAACGAAGGGTGGTTCAAGGGCGCGTTCTCGCCGCTCCGCTACGCGCTCGACTACTACCGGCCGCCGCACCGCGAGCAGGTCGAGTGGAGCTTCCCGGTCGAATACAAGACGCTCCGCTTCACGACCCCGGCGCCCGAGACCGCCGTCCTCATGCGGGTCATGGAGCGTGTGCGGCCGGCCTTCTTCTACTCGCTCCACAACGCGGGCTTCTGCGGCGTCTACTTCTACGTCTCGCGCGACCGGCCGGAGCTCTACGAGGGCCTGCATCGCCTGGTGGCCGAGCAGGGCCTGCCTCTGCACCGCGGCGAGCCGGAGGTGCCCTACCTGCGCACGCTCGCGCCGGCGGTCTACCGTCTCTTCGGGATCGACGAGGCGTACGACTACTACGCCGCCACGCTGGACGGCGATCCGGCGGCGCTGATCGAGGCGGGTACCAGCTCCGATGACTGGCTGCGGCACGTCTCCGACGCCTTCTCGCTCGTCTGCGAGCTGCCTTACTACACCGCCCCGGCACTCGAGGACCTGCGCCCGGCGGGTTCGACGCGCCGCGAGGCGGTGCTCGCGGGCGTCGCGCGCGCCGAGGCGGTTCATGCCGAGTGTGCGGCGAGCTTCGCCAAGATCGCGGCCCGCGTGCCCGACCACCGCCTCTTACGCTCCGTCCGCGACTACCTCGCCAAGGCGCAACGCCGGCTCGCGGCAGAGCGGGCGCACGCCGCGGCGGCGGAATACGGCCGCGAGGCCTCGCGGGCCGAAGCGCTCGATGCCACCGTCTGCAAGCCCTTCTACCACGCGCTCTACCTCGGCGAGGTCTACCGCCTGGCCGAGATGGTGAGCGAGCGGGCGCTGGCCGACGCGCTGCGGGCGCGCCTGGTAGAGCTGACCGCTCAGCTCGAGCGCGAGAGCGACCTCGTCGTCCTCCCGCTCCGGCCGCTGGTCGCCGTGCAGGCGGGCGCGGGCCTCCTGGCGCTCGCCGCGCCCGATTGAATCAGCGCCCGCGGGCGGCCTGCCACGCGCGCTCGAGGTCGGAGCGCGTGAATAGCGCGTAGAAGCGGGCTTCGACCGTGGCGAGCGCTTCCTCGACCCGGGCGCGCCCCCCGTCCTCCTCGCGGTCGACGAGGACGACGGCGGCAAGCACGCGGAGCCCCTCGTCGCCGCACTGCCGGACCGCGTCGATGAGCGACCCGCCGCTCGTGATCACGTCCTCCACGAGGACGACGCCGTCGCCGCGGGCGGCCGATCCCTCGAGCCAGCGGCGGGCGCCGTGCTCCTTGGCGGCCTTGCGCACGGAGAACCACGAGAGCGGGCGCGCGGTGCCCGCGCTGTAGTATGCCACCGCTGCGGCGATCGGATCGGCGCCCATCGTCGGCCCGCCGACGGCGACGGCTTCGGCAGGCACGTGGGCATGGACGAGCTCCCCGATCAGCGGCAGCGCGCCGTGGTACGTCGTGGTGAGGGAGCCCTCGATGTAGTAGTCGCTCAGCCGGCCCGAGGCCAGGCGGAACTGCTTCCCGGGCTCGCGCAGATAGGAGCGGCGGACGAGGATGCGAAGGAGCTCGTCGCGCGCGCTCACGGCTCGACCGGCCTCGCCGCGCGGAGCGCTGCCACGAGCACGAGCGCGATCGGCAGGTCGACGAGAGGCACCACCAGGTACGGGAAGGCGTGCGCGCCGCCGGCGAAGAGGAGGAATCCCGTGCCCGACGACGTGAGCTTCGAGACCACGAGCGGATAGACGAGCGCGCGCCGCCGGCGGACGTCGGCGGCGGCGAGCCCGGCGCAGGCCGCGATCGCCGCCATGTTGGCGACCGCCAGCGTGAGCCAGAAGTCCGCTGCGACGGGCCCGCCCGCCGGCGGCAGCGGTGTGAGGCCGAGCAGCAGCCCCACCCGGTCGAGGTCGGCGACGGTCCCCTCGGGCCGGACGAAGAAGATGATGGCGCCAGCGGCGAAGATCGCGGCGAAGAACCGAAGCCATGCGGCGAGCCGCCGCTCGGCGACGGTGAACGGGACGAGGTCGGGAACGCGGGGCGCGGGGCGCGCCATCTCAGCCTCCGGCTTCGATCAGCACCTTGAGGACTCCGGGCTCCGCGGCGCGGGTGAAGGCCCCGACCGCGTCGTCCAGCGGATACACCGCGTCGACGAGCGGCGCAACGGCGATCCGGCCGCCGGCGAGGGCGGCGAGCGCCGGCGCGAACGGGCCGCAGCGGGAGCCGACGACCGTCACCTCGTTGATGACCGCCGGCGCGAGGTCGAGGCGATGCTCGCCGGCGACGGTGGTCTTGAGCACGATCGTCCCGCGCGGGCGGACGAGCGCCAGCGCCGCGGCGAGCCCGCCGGGCGCGCCCGTGGCGTCCACGACGAGATCGGCGCCGGCACCTGCCGGGCCCGTCGCGATGCCGAGCCGCCGCGCCCGCGCGAGCTTCTCCGCGTGGTGCCCGACGAGGACGACGCCGGCGCCGGCCCCGACCAGCACCTGCGCCACGAGGACCCCCAGCTTCCCGTCGCCCAGGACGACGGCGCGCACGCCGGGCCCGACCGGCACCTGCTCCAGCACCTCGAAGGCCGCTGCCAGCGGCTCGACGAACACCGCGGCCCGGTCGGGCACCGAGTCGGGGACGCGGTGCAGGTTGCGGGCCGGGAGCACCACGAGGTCGGCGAACGCCCCGTCGGCGCCGACGATGCCGAGCACCCGCCGCGCCGGACAGTGACGGCCGAGCCCGGCGACGCAGGTCGGGCACACGCCGCAGGCAAAGTTGATCTCGCCGACCACCCGCGCGCCGACGAGATCCGCCTCCTCCGCCGCGACCACGTGCCCCACCCACTCGTGCCCCGGCGTGCCGCGAAAGCCGAGGTAGCCGCGCGTGATCTCGAGGTCGGTGCGACAGATGCCGGCGAGGTGGACCCGTACGAGCGCCTCGCCCGGCGCCGGCTCCGGCTCGGGGACGTCGCGTGCGAGCGCCAGCCGGATGCCGTCCCAGCGAAGCGCCCGCACGCTCGGGCCTCACTTCCGGCGAGCGGTCTGGACGGCGGTCTCCATCGCGTCGGACGCCGCCTCGGCGCGGTCGGCCGCATGCTCGGCCTCGGCCGCAGCGGCCTCCAGGCGGCTCGCCGCCGCCTCCGCCCGCTGCGCGGCCTGCTCGGCACGCTCCGCGGGGCCGGCGGCTGCCTCCGCCCGTGGCGCAGCACCCTCGGCGTGCTCCGCGGCGCCGGCGGCTGCAGGCGGGCTGCCCGGGGCCGGATCGACGCTCGCGGGCCGGCCCTTGTCCGCCGGCCGCTGGCGGGCTCGCTTCGACAGCGCCGCGACGTCCGCATCGCTGAGCGGCCGCTCGTAGCGCTCCAGGTGAACCGTCGGCTGCCCGAGGATCCACGCGCGCGCGAACCCGATCTCCTTGCGTATGCCGAGATAGTAGAGCGTCACCTCGTGATCGTCCCACGGCGGCCGGTCGGCCAGCTCGCGGCTCTCGGCGAGGTCCGGCTTGCCGTTGCGCGCCACGTACGCGGCGAGCGCCCGGTTGCGCGCCATCTCGACCTCGAGCTGATCGTCGTTGATCTCGTGCTCGCCGCGCGCCAGTCCCACCCGGGCCGCTCCGAGCACGACCGCCCACGCCACTGCCATCGCCACCACACCACGTCGCATACGACCTCCTCCGGCGGTGTCGGCACCGCCGCCCGAACGGGAATACTTCAAAAATACACAGGTCGGGCGCAAGTGTCATGCAATGCGCTTGCCTCCCCGGGCGAGGTTCCTCTAGCATCTGCCGGGGTTCGCCCCTCCCCGGATGCCATCCGACCCAGTCTTCGTCTTCGTCGCGCTCGGGCTCATTCTCCTGAACGCTTTCTTCGTTGCCGCGGAGTTCGCCATAGTGCGCGTCCGGACGACGCGTGTGGCGGAGCTCGCGCGGGCCGGCGACTGGCGCGCCAAGGCCGTGGCGGCCGCGCAGCGACGTCTCGACGCATTCCTCTCGGCGACGCAGCTCGGCGTGACGCTCACCAGCCTCGGCCTCGGCTGGATCGGCGAACCCGCCTTCCAGCACCTGCTCGAGCCCGTGTTCGCGGCGCTCGGCATAACCTCCGCGCGCGTCATCGAGAACACGTCGATCGCGGTGGCCTTTGCGCTCATCACCTTCCTGCACATCGTCCTCGGTGAGCTGGTGCCGAAGTCCTACACGATCCGGCGCACCGAGCGCGTGGCGCTCTGGGTGGCCCTGCCGATCCGCGTCTTCCAGCTCGTCTTCGCGCCCGCGCTCTGGCTCCTGGGGCGGACCTCGGCGGCCACCCTCCGGCTGCTCGGCGTCACGGCGGAGACGAGCGGCGACCTGGCCCACTCGGAGGAGGAGCTCCGCATGCTGCTCGCCGAGTCGCACCGCGTGGGGGTGCTTTCGGGGCAGAAGCGAGAGCTCCTCGAGAACGTCATCGACTACACCGAGCGCACCGCGCGCCACGTCATGATCCCGCGCGCCGACATCGCCTACGTGTCGCTCGCCCGGCCGCTCGAGGAGAACCTCGGGGTGATCGACCAGACGGCGCACACGCGCTTCCCCCTGGCCAGGAGCGACATCGATCACGTGGTCGGCATGGTGCACGTGAAGGACCTCTTCCGGCGGCGCAGCGAGCTGCGCTCCTCGGAGGACCTCGCGGCGCTCAAGCGGCCGATCCTCTTCGTCCCGGAGAGCCGGCCGCTCGATGCGCTGCAGCGGGACTTCCAGGACAGCCGCACGCACATGGCGATCGTGGTCGACGAGTACGGCGGCACCTCGGGGCTGGTGACGCTCGAGGACGTCATCGAGGAGCTCATCGGCGACATCCAGGACGAGTTCGACCGCGAGCCGCCGCAGGTCGAGCAGACCGCGCAGGGCTTCGTGTTCGACGGTCTGACGCCGATCGACGACGCCGCCGAACGCCTGCGGATCGAGCTGCCTCGTCCCGGCGACGTCAGCACGCTCGGCGGCTTGGTGACGGCCCACATCGGGCGCATTCCCCGCCGGGGCGACACGGTCGCCCTGCCGGGATACGAGCTGCGAGTGATGGAGATGAAGGGGCGACGCGTGGGCAAGGTGCTCGCGGTGACCGTGCCCGAAGCGCAGGCCGATGCGGCGGCGGGACGCGACCACTGAGGACGTCCGCTTGACATCTTCACTCCGGCGTCTAGACATGAGATGTACGCATAGGGACGATCCTTCGTGCGCGCTGACCATCCGAGCGGCATCCTCGGGCTGCACGCCGCGCCTGCCAGGCGCCAGTCACCGGGCGGCGGTCCTCAAGCGGCCGGGGGCTGGACGCAGCGAGCGGGACCGAGCATCGACTGGGCCAAGTGGATGCGTGAGCTCGGGGCCCGCATCCGTCGTGTCCGGGAATTCGTCGGCCTGTCGCAGGAGCAGCTCGCCCGGCTCGCCGGCGTGAGTCAGGGCGCGGTCAGCCGGCTCGAGGCCGGCCGCGGCCTCGCCACCCCGCTCCTCGTGCTGATGAAGATCAACGTGCCGCTCCTGCGCGCGCTCAGAGGGCTCGATCCGTCCATCCTGAACGACGAGCTCCGTCGCATGCTGGATGAGACGCGGAACGTCTCGCCGCCCGTCGGCGACATGGGCTACGAGGCACTGCCCCTCACCCGCGATCCTGGCGTCGAGGAGCTGATCCGCCGCTACCACGAGCTGCCCGCGCGGCAGCGGCGGACGTTCCTGTCGGTCATGAGCGCCACCGCGTCCTCCCTGGCGAGCGCCTCGCCTGCGACCAAGGGCAAGGCGTGACGGCGCGGGCGGCCGGCGGCCGCCGCTAGGACGGCATGGCGGTCATCCGCAAGCAGCACGGCCACTTCCTCGACGACTTCCGACCCGGCCAGCTCTTTCGGCACAAGCGCGGGAAGACCATCACCGAGGGGCTGTTCGCGGTGTTCACCGACTTCTCGATGACCACCAACCCGCTCTCCAAGAACGCGCGCTACGCCAGGGCGTACGGGTTCCGCGACATGGTCGTCCCTCCCGGGCTCGTGATGGCAGTCGTCTTCAGCCAGAGCGTCGAGGACGTTTCGGAGAACGCGCGGGCCAACCTCGAGTACATCGACATGCGCTTCGGGGTCCCCGTCTACCTGGGCGATACGCTCGAGGCGGAGACGACCGTGCTCAGCGTGCGGGCGTCGACGCGGGACCCGACGCTAGGGGTCGTCCACGTGCAGACGACGGGGCGCAACCAGGACGGTCAAGTGGTGCTGACGTTCCAGCGCAAGGTCCAGGTCTGGAAGCGCGACCCGGAGGCGACGGTTGCCGACGGGGAAGTCCCGCCCCGCGAGATACCCGTCTCGCTCGGGCTTCCCGCCTACGAGCCGAGCCGCCCCTACCGCGAGCTCGCGCACCTCTCGAGCCCGGACACGTATCTCGAGGACTTCCGGCCGGGTGACGTCCTGGAGCACTCGCGCGGGCGTGTGGTCACGACCGATCACATCCTGCTGACCGGCATGCTCGACAACACCTCCCAGGTGCACTCGAACCAGTGGATGATCGACCAGCAGCCCGAGCGCTACGTGGGCGGCCAGCTGATCGTCTTCGGCGGCATCCCGTTCAACCTCTGCCTCGGGCTCTCGTCGGCCGACGTCGCGGACAACGCACTCGCCGACCTGCGCTACGCGACCGGCCGCCACACGGCGCCGGTGTTCGCGGGCGACACGGTCTTCGCGTCGACGGAGATCCGCGCCCTGCGCGACCTGCCCGGCCGGCCGGACCTCGGCGTGCTCGACACGGTGCTCCGCGGCCACAAGTTCGGGCCCAAAAGCGCGGCGGCCGAGAAGGTCGACATCTTCTACCTCGAGCGCGAGCTCGTGGTGAAGCGCCGCAGTCACTACGCCTGATGCCGGATCGCTGGCTCCTCAAAACCGAGCCGGGAACGTACTCCTGGGCCGATCTCGCGCGCGACGGGCGCACGGTGTGGGACGGGGTCAAGAACCCCCTCGCGCTCAAGCACCTGGGGGCGATGGCGAAGGGTGACGAGGCGCTGCTCTACCACTCGGGCTCCGAGCGGGCCGCGGTCGGCATCGCGCGCGTCGTCCGCGCCCCGTACCCGGACCCGAAGAAGAAGGATCCGCGTCTGGTGGTCGTCGACCTGGAATCCGTGCGGGAGCTCGCGAAGCCCGTCCGGTTGGCCGACATGCGTGCCAACCCGAAGCTCGCAGGCTTCGATCTGCTCCGGCTCCCGCGTCTGTCCGTCATGCCGGTCCCGGCCGCGGTGTGGGCCGAGATCCTTCGCATGGCAGCGGCCTAGGTGGGCGCGGCGGGCGTCGGGCTCGCCGTGGCCGGCCTCGCACTCGCGGTGCGAAGCGCGCTTCTCCTCGCGGGCGGCGGCCGACCCCGGCGTGGGCCGCGACCGCCGTTCATCCTCGCCGGACCCTATCTCCGCATGCGCAACCCGCTCCTCGCGGGGCTGCTGCTCGGCCTGGCTGGCACGGCGCTCGCGCTCCGCTCCCGGAGCCTGGGGCTGGTCGTCGCAGCGGCCGCCGCCGCTGCTCACCTGTGGGTGGTGCGCGTCGAGGAGCCGGCCCTGATGAGCCGCTTCGGCGCCGCCTACGACGAGTACCTGCGCCGGGTGCCGCGCTGGCTACCCCGCCGCGGTCGGCGTTCTGACGACGCGGGGCCGTGATATTCTCGCCCCGGGCTCCCGGAAGCGTTGGAGCCGCGCGCGGCTTTGCCGCGCGCGAGCGACGGGGTCCGGGGGCATCGGAGGAGCGCAGCGCCCGCAGGGCGCGAGCACCGCACGGGCTCCCGGAAGAGTTGGAGCCGCTTCGGGAGGAGGGAGCGGCGGCGCCGTCACCGGCGCCGCCGTCCTCCCGGCTTTGAGGTCACCGCGTCCACACCCCGCTCCGCCACCCGGTCCGCATCCGCCATCCACATCCCCCGCGCTGCGGTGGACCCGAACCACGTCATCCCGCGGTGGTGACCGTCGGAGCACGTTCCGTGCCTGGCCGGCGCTCGGCTCGCGGCCGCGGCGGGGGCTGGAGACCGATGACGTCCGCATGGCGGCACGCACAGGGGAAGCGCGGCGGTGCGGTGACACGGGGGTTCAGACGCGAACGGCGCCGCGACCCTTGCCGCCGCGGCGGCGCCCGCCGTAGAAGGCGCAGGCAGAGGTGAGCCGATGAAGACCGTGCGCGCCGCCGTCGTGAACGCCGTCCGCGAGCCGATCCGTGTCGAGTTGCTGACCCTGCGCGCACCACGCGCCGACGAGGTGCTCGTGCGCCTGGGGGCGAGCGGCGTCTGCCACAGCGACCTGCACGTGATCAACGGCGACCTGCCCATGCCGCTGCCGACGGTCCTCGGGCACGAGGGTGCGGGCGTGGTCGAGGCGGTCGGTGCAGGGGTGCGCCGGGTGAAGGACGGCGATCACGTGGTGCTCAGCTGGGTGCCGTACTGCGGCTCGTGCTGGTACTGCGAGTCCGGCCGGACGCATCTCTGCGAGATGGGCTACGTGAAGGCGCTCGCGGCCGAGGTCTTCAGCCGGGACGGCAGCGCCGTCGGACAGCTGGCCGGGGTCGGCTCGATGGCCGAATGGACCGTCGTCCCGGAGAGCGGCTGCATCCCGATCGACGCCGACATCCCGCTCGACCGGGCCTGTCTGATCGGCTGCGGTGTGATGACCGGCGTCGGCGCGGTGATCAACACGGCGCGGGTCGAGGCGGGGCAATCGGTCGCGGTCTTCGGCGCGGGCGGGGTCGGGCTGAACGTCGTACAGGGGGCGGCGCTCGTCGGCGCCCATCCGATCATCGCCGTCGACCTGAACGACCGGAAGCTCGACCTCGCGCGCGAGTTCGGCGCCACGCACGTGGTCAACGGCGGCTCGGCCGACCCGGTCGGCGCCATCCAGGAGCTCACCGGCGGCCGCGGCGTGGACGTGAGCTTCGAGGTGATCGGCCGGCCCGAGGTGATCGTGCAGGCGTTTCTCGCCCTACGCCGGGGCGGCAAGGCGGTGGTCGTCGGGGTCGCACCCGCCGCCGCGACGGTCTCGCTGCCCGGCTTCCTCCTCCCCCTCGCCGAGAAGTCGCTCGTCGGGTCGCTCTACGGCTCAGCCGACATGGCGCGCGACGTGCCCCGGCTGCTCGCCCTCTACCGCGCCGGCAAGCTGAAGCTCGACGAGCTCGTCACGCGCCGCTTCACGCTGGCTGAGGTCCACGAGGCGTTCGCGGCGCTCGAGCAGGGCGAGGTGGCCCGCGGCGTCATCACCTTCTGAACGCTCGTCGCCCGGCGCGTCGGCCCGGAGACGGCGTCGTCGATGTTGCGGCAGCCGCTACGCCTGGCTAACGTACGTCGCCTCGGTCCATGACCGACTTCCGGCAGAGCGATCGCGCCGTCCCGATCGAGAGCGTGGGCCAGCTCGTCGAGCAGTTCCACCGGGCCGGCAAGCCGTCCGCGCAGTGGGCGATCGGTACGGAGTACGAGAAGGTCGTCGTCGACCGCGCGACGGGCCGGGCGGCGCCGTTCTCGGGGCCCCGTGGCATCGAGACCGTGCTACGCACGCTCGCGGAGCGTTTCGGCTGGGAGCCGAAGGAGGAGGCGGGGCGCACGGTGGCGCTCGTGCGGGGCGGCGCGTCCATCACGCTCGAGCCGGGCGCGCAGCTCGAGCTCTCGGGCGAGCAATGCGGCACGCTCCACTGCACGCAACGGGAGCTCGCCACGCACGTGCGCGAGCTGGTCGACGTCGGCAGCGAGCTCGGTCTCGTGTTCCTCGGCCTCGGCATGCAGCCGGTCAGCCGTCTCGAGGAGATCGAGCTCGTGCCGAAGCAGCGCTATCGGATCATGGCGCCCTACATGGCGCGGGTCGGCACGCTCGGGCTTCGCATGATGAAGCAGACGGCCACGGTCCAGGCGAACATCGACTACGCCGACGAGCGAGACGCGATGCGGAAGCTGCGCGTCGGCATGGGACTCGCGCCCCTCTTGAACGCGATGTTCGCCAACTCGTCGCTCTCGGACGGCGGCCTGAACGGCTACATGAGCTTCCGGGGGCACATCTGGACCCAGACGGACCCCGCCCGCTGCGGCCTCCTGCGTCTGGCGTTCCGCGAGGGGGCCACCTTCGCCGACTACGTCGAGTGGGCGCTCGACGTGCCCCTCTACTTCATCCTGCGTGACGGGACGTATCGCACCACCGTCACGGGCAGGCCCTTCCGGCGCTTCCTGGCCGATGGGGCGGCGGGCGAGCGCGCCACACTCGACGACTGGAACCTGCACCTGACGACGCTGTTTCCCGAGGTGCGCCTGAAGGGCTACATCGAGCTCCGCTCCGCCGACAGCCAGCCGCCGGAGCGGATGCTCGCTCTGCCGGCGCTCGTGAAGGGCGTCTTCTACGAGGCCGACTGCCTCGACGCCGCCTACGACCTCGTGAAGCGCTGGACGTACGAGGAAACGGACGGGCTCTGGCGCCAGGTGCACCGCGAGGCGCTGCTCGCCCGCTTCCGGGGGGTCCGCGTGCTCGAGCTGGCGCGCGAGCTGTACGCGATCGCCGAGGAGGGCCTTCGCCGGCAGCACGAGCTCGACGCCGCGGGCCACGACGAGCGAATCTACCTCGAGCGGATGGGCGAGCAGCTCGCCATGGGCCGCTCGCCGGCGCGAGTCGTCGCCGAGCAGTGGGGCGCGGACTGGGACGAGCGCCACCGGCTCGAGCGGTTGATCGTCGCCGCCGAGTTCCGGGCCTGAGCCCACGTAGCGCCATGGGCTATTCAGCCCGGGCGCTGCAGGTTTCTTCAGGGGTTGCGGGGAAACCCGCTGCACCGCGTTGCAGGGCCTCGCCGTGCACGATGGGAGCGCGCCGCGTCCGTTCAACGGGCACGGACTGGCAAGGGCTTTGCTGTGTCGGTCGGCAGTGATGACGCGGTGCGGAGATGAGAACTCGGAGGAAACATGTTGACGATACTGCTTGACCCCTTTGGCGTCTCGCTCATTGCAGGAACCTCGATCGGGGTGGTCCTCGGCTGGGGGACCGTATGCCTGCTCAGCTGGCTCGGGAACTGAGCCGGTGCCCTGTCAAGGCGTCTTCGGACCGGATCAGCTCCGCCGGCGGATCGGATCCTTGACCGAGGAGTGTGAGCGGTGAAGCTCACCGTCACGAGAGAACAAGCACGCCAAGCGTGATCCGCTGTTGCCGGATCGCCTGCTTGCAAGGCGGTGGCAGCTAGCTAGTTCGTAGCATACCTCTCGCGCCACGCAGGCCCTGACCGGCGGCGCGGCCCACTCTTAAACCCGCACCCTTCATCACTTTAGCTCCGCGGTTTCGCCGCGCGCGTTTCCTTGCGTCGGTAATACAGCAAGCGCGCAGCGGGTATCTGCCAATTTACAGACTCGCCCGCTTTCTAGTACATGCCGGCGCGTGTTGCTGCTTCAGTTCGACCAACATAACAGGAGGGGACGTTTCATGACGCTCACAGGACGCATCTTGGGAATCGCTACCGTACTGCTTCACCTAGCCGCGCCTACGCTCGCACACGCCGCGGCGCCAACCACCTGCTTCACGCCGCTCTTCGGTTTCGGGCCGGTCAACCCCGCCCACGGGTTCCCGGAGTACTACCAGGATTCGAACGGGCTCGCCCTGCAAGCCTGCCTGGACCTGGCATGTGACCCCGCGCTGGGGATACCCGATCCGACCCGTCCCGTCTCCTTTCCCGACAACTTCCCGGTCGAGTTCTTCTATTCCAGAGCGATCAGCACGATCACCGTCGGGACCATCAAGGCCGTGTTGAACGACCAGTTCGAGGGCTCCTTCGCGAACGGCGCCGTGGCGCTCCCGGGTGATCAGGTCGTGTTCGGTCGCGTCCGCGTCCGCATCTTCGGTGGGACGCCCGGCGGGACGTACACGGTCACGCACCCGTACGGCGTGGAGGTGCTCCAAGCCGATGCCGTGGGAACGGTGAACTTCACTCAGGACAGCGCTCGCATTCCGGCGGGGCCGGCGGGGCCGGCGCTGGCGTTCGGGACGCCGCTCACCACCGGTCGGGTGGGACCGTTCTTGACCGCGCTGGCACCCCCACCGCCGCCCGGGTTCGTCGGCAATCCTGCCGCGCCCCAGACCGTCACCGGCAGCCCCTGCGGCCAGAACATCTTCTCGATTCAGGGACCGGGCCTCCCGGGTGGCGGACTGCAGACCGACCAGTTCACCGTCCTCATCGGCAAGATCGCCCACGTCTGCGGCAACGGCATCGTGGACCTCGGCGAGCAGTGCGACGACGGCAACCTCGTGGCCGGCGACTGCTGCTCGCCGACCTGCCAATTCGAGCCGGCCGGCCAGGCCTGCGCCAACAACCCCTGCATCAGTGGCAGCACCTGCGACGGCGCCGCCGCGTGCGTGGGGGGCACCCCGAACACGCTCCCCTGCAACGACGGCAGCGCCTGCACCACGGCGGACACCTGTGCGGGCGGCGTCTGCGTCGGCGGCCCGCCGCCCAACTGCGTCGACGGCAACGTGTGCACGACCGACACGTGCGACCCGGTGACCGGCTGCGTGAACACGCCAAACACCCTGCCGTGCGACGATCTCAATCCCTGCACCTCCGGCGACACCTGCGCGGCCGGGGCGTGCGTCGGCACCCCGAACACTCAGGGGTGCGACGACGGCAATGCCTGCACGACGGCGGATCGGTGCGCGGGCGGCGCCTGCGTGGGCGGCCCGCCGCCCGACTGCGATGACGGCAACGGGTGCACGTCCGAGTCCTGCGACCCGGCGACCGGCTGCGTGCACACACCCAACAGCTCGCCGTGCGACGACAGCGATGACTGCACCACTGCCGACACCTGCGCCGGCGGCACCTGCGTCGGCGGTCCGCCGCCCATCTGCCCGCCGGCGGCGCCGGTCGCGACCGTCATCGCCGATGCCCTGGTGAATGCCGGCAGTCCCACGACGAACTCCGGCGCGAGCAAGGTGCTGACGGCGGATGCGAGTCCCATCAAGCGCACCTTCCTGCGCATCAACGTGACCGGCGTCGGTCAGCATCCGGTCCACTCGGTCAAGCTGCATCTGCAGGTGGCCTCGGCGACCGGCTCCAACAGCAACTCCGGCGGGCAGATGCACGCCGTCAGCGACTGCTCGTGGGGTGAGAAGACGATCACCTGGAAGAACCAGCCCGCGATGGGCCCCGTGCTCTCGACGGTGGGCAAGTGCGGCTTGAAGCAGGGCGTCGACTTCGACGTCACCTCCGCCATCCACGGCGACGGCGTCTACTGCTTCGCGATCGACAGCACCTCGACCGACAACGTGAACTACAACTCCCGCGAGGCCACGACCGGCAAGCCGTCGGTCGCCCTCGAGGTGGAG
>VBKF01000149.1 GCA_005888095.1 Deltaproteobacteria bacterium
CGGCGTCGGCGCGAGCCACGTCACCGGCGCGCACCTGAAGCTCCAGGTTGCGAACGTGACCAACTCCGGGAGCGTCACGGGCGGGACCATCCACGCCATCACGAACTGCAGCTGGAATGAGCAGACGATGACGTGGAACACGGCGCCGGCGATCGACGGGCCGGCGCTGGCGACGCTCGGCGCGGTGGCGACAGGTCAGATCGCGGACTTCGACGTCACTCCGGCGATCCCGGGCGACGGTGTCTACTGCTTCGCGATCGACACCACCAGCACCGACAGCGCGATCTACAACTCTCGCGAGGGGAGCCTGCCCCATCCCGCCGTCCTGCTGACGGTCGCACCATAGGGAAGACCGGTCTCCACCACGCGCGAGTCTCGGATCCCGGGCGACCGGCGGCGCCGGTCGCCCGGGATCCGTACGAAGGCGCTCGCATCCCATCCCGCCCCTCTACGTGTCGTGGCCACCCGACCTCAGGGGTGGGCAATTCACCGGGCTAAAGCATGCCCGACGATGGCCGCGCCGGGGGCACCTTGTACTCTGGGGGAACCCACCCACATCGCGGGAGATTACGAATTTACAGTGTCATGTCTATTCTCTAGATTTGAGTCGACTAAAACAGACCCTTCGCAGTCGAAGGACTCACGCGGGTCAACACAAAGGAGACATGGACATGAAATCGAGAGCGCGATCCGTGATTGCCCTGGCGGTCCTGCTGAGCGCAGGAGTGGCCAGCAAGGCCTCGGCCCAGTGCACCAACACCCCCCTGCCCGAGGTCGGGGCGGTTAACCCTGCGAACGGCTTCCCGGCGTACTACGTGGGCGCCGACGGGCTTGCCCTGCAGCCATGCCTGGACCCGGCGCCGTTCCCGGCGGGGTTCTGTGGGGCGTTGCCGCCTCTTCCCAACCCGCTCGCGCCGGTGGCGTTCCCGGGCAACTTCTTCGTGGAGTTCCCCTACCTCTTCGCGAAGGCGGACATGACGCTGCCGACCGGCGGCAGGGCCATCCTGGTGCACGCGGTCACCGGCTCCTTCCTCGGTGGAGTGGCGCCGACGCCCGGCCTGCAGCTCGCCTTCAGCCGGCTCCGCGTCCGGATCAACAACCTCCTCCCGTTCGGCACCTACACCGTCACCCATCCCTACGGGGTGGAGCAGCTGGTGGCGAACAACCTGGGCGTCATCAACGTGACCTTCGATGTGGGCATCCTCGCCCCCGGCTTCTCCGGCCCGCTGACGGCAGCCAGCCGGGTCGGACCCAGCTTCCTCCAGTGGGATGCGTCGCTGCCGGCGCCGCCGGCGGGATTCGTCGGCGATGGCATCACCCCCCACGCCGTCACCGGGAGCCCCTGCGGCACCAACTTCTACCGCGTGGAGGGGCCGCTGCTGCCCCCCGGCGGCGTGCAGACGAACCTCTTCACCGTCGTCGGCAAGAAGATCGACGTCTGCGGCAACGGCATCCTCGACGTCGGTGAGCAGTGCGACGACGGCAACAAGCTCAACGGCGACTGCTGCTCTTCCGTGTGCAAGTTCGAGGCACTCGGCTCGCCCTGCACCGCCGCGACCATCTGCACCAACAACGCCTGCAACGGGGCGGGGTCCTGCGGCTTCGCGAGCCTCAACAACGGCATCGCCTGCACCGACGGCAACGTCTGCACGGTGGGCGACACCTGCACGGCGGGCGCCTGCGTCGGTGGGGCACGCAACTGTGACGACCTCAACGTCTGTACCACCGACCTCTGCACGCCACCCGCCGTGGGCTGCGAGAACCTGAACAATGCCCTGGCGTGCGACGACGGCAACGCCGCCACCGCCGGCGACAGCTGCTCGGGCGGCAAGTGCATGGGCTCCATCCGCCGGGCGACGCTCACCCGCAACGCCGGCGAGGACCCGAGCCTGGCGGGCTTCCCGGCGGTGGGTGACGTCCGCACGAATGGCGTCAGCACCCGGATCAGCCTCACCAACATGGACCCGGCCCGCTACCCAGCGGGCTGCACGGGCGTGCGGGTCTCGGTGGGCGGCATCTCGGCCACGGGAACGGTGACCCCGTTCGCCGCCCAGGCCGCGCCGCTCCGGCGAGCGACGGCAGTCAACATCCTCGCCAACGGCACGGTGGCCGCCGGCAGCTCGGTGGACTTCCGGGTGAGCTGCACGGTCGGCGGGGTGACGCACCAGACCCGCTGGGCGGGAGTGGTGCGGTAGCACAGCAAGCGAATCAGTCCGAGTAGTCCAAGACGGGAGGCCGGGGGGCGACAGCCCTCCGGCCTCCCGCGCGTCCGGGATCCGCGGCCGTCTGAGCTATCGCGCGGCGCGCACGCCCGACTTGACCTGCCCCCCGAGAATTGGTCCGGCCAAAATGTTAGTCCTTCCTCGATCATCGGCGTGCTGAAGGCCGCGGAGGCCGGGCAGCCCGTCAAGGATCTGTGACGCAAGCACGGGATCACGGAGGTGACCTACTATCGGCGGCATGGAGGTGAGCGACGCCAAGCGCCTGCGGTCGCTCGAGGATGAGAATCGGCGGCTGAAGACGCTGATCGCCGACCTCACGCTGGACAACCAGATGCTCAGGTCGGTGATGGCGAAAAAATGGTGACGCCCGCTGCCCGCCGTCTGGCGATGGGCCACGTCCAAGACGGGTTCGGCGTGAGCCAGCGCCGAGCGTGTGACGCGCTGGGGGCAGCGCGGTCGAGCGTCCGGTACACGAGCGGACGTGGCGACGACCCGATCCGGGAGCCGCTGCGGGCCGTGGCGGCTCGCCGACGTCGTTGGGGGTACCGCCGGCTCGCGCTGCTGCTGCGGTGCGTAGGCTGGCAGGTGAACGACCAGCGCGTGTACCGGCTCTACCGGGCGGACGGCCTCGCGGTGCGCCGGTGGAAGCGGAAGAAGCTCGCCGCCGGCCGCCGGATCGCACGGCCCGTCCCGACCGGCCCCAACCAGCGGTGGTCAATGGACTTCATGGGCGACACGTTGGCCAGCGGCCGGCCGTTCCGCACGTCGGCTCACTCGATCTTGAGCGCGACGCGCACGGAGTCGTCGACCTCGCTCGAGTCGATGTAGCCGATGGCGTCCCGGTCGGTGGCCACATACCGCTTGACGGCGGCACCGGAAGACAGGACAGCCGGCGGGAAGATCCCCGCGAAGTACTGCTGGTCCCAGTACGCCCGCAGCTGCCCCGGATCGGCGCGCAGGACCCGGCGCGAGAAGGATGCGCGCGCCGCGGTCCCAAGCTCGCGGTGGAGCGCCACGATCGGCGCCCCGTCGTCCCAGAAGCGGCGTTTCCGCAGATAGATGCGGGCCACGTCCTCGATGTCGAGCGCGTCGGTGCGCTCGCGGTGTACGACGATCGCCAGCGCCTGCTCCTCCGGGACGGCGGGCATCGGTATGAGCAAGGCCATCGCCGCGCAGAGGAGCGCCCCGACCCGCCGCATCTCAGAAGAGGACCGTGAAGGACGTCCTGACGCCGGGCGGGGACTCCTCGGCGCGGTGATCGGCGAACAGGTACTCGCCCTTGAGGACGACGAACGGCCAGGGCTTGTAGGCGAGGCCGACGACACCGATGTTCACCGCCGGCTCCGGCGCCGGCTGTTCGAAGTGCTCGTAGCGCCCGACAAGGTAGAACCTCGGGAGCACTTCCGCCACCGGCTGCACGTAGAGGCCCCACTGGCGGCCCGCGCCGCGGGCCGGCTCTTGGAAGGCGAACTCGCCCATCACCTCGAACGGGCCGCGCTGCCAGAGCGCGTCTACGCCGGTCAGGTGGCGCCAGCCGCCGCCGTCTCCGGCCGCAGCTCCGCCTCGGTCCGCCGCTTCGCCCTCTTCGGGCAGAACGCGAGGCGCGGTGAACGCCAGGTACGAGCCGCCGACCGACCATCCCCCGAGGCTCGCGTATTCCAGGCGACCCCCGACGCTACGATCCACGGGCTGCGGTTCGGGCTCGGCGCTGAACTGGTCGATGACCTGCCCGTACACCGAGTAGGTGAGCGTGCCGGTGCGCGGGAAGACGGAGCCAAAGAGCATCACCCCGGTGGTGAACGGATCGAAGGGCAGCTCGGTGACCAATGGCCGGGACGTCGTCCACACCAGCGGCCGGGCGTAGATGAGGTTCCAGCGCCCGACGGGGGTGAGGAACTTGCCGACCCGCAGGTTGAGCCAGTCGAGCGCTGCCACGTCGCCGTACAGACGCGGGGTGACGAAGGTCCGGCGGGGTTCGGCGGGTTCGTCCTGGTCGACCACGTCGAGCTCCGAGAAGAGGTGCAGCCGCGGTGTCGGATCCCAGATGAAGAAGAGGCCCGCGTCCTCGACGGTGAATCTCGCGGGGCCACCCTCGTCGCGGGTCAGGTCCGTGGCGACGTAGCCGCCCAGGGTCAGCCCCGTGTCGCCAACGCGCAGGCCGCGGCCGGGCGTGTAGCGAAGGTCACCGACGCGCGTCGGCAGCGACATGACCGGCGTGTCGGCGCCGGGCGACGGCGGGTACGCGTCGGCCGCGGCCACCGGTGAGGCTCGCGTGAGGAGGACCAGCGCGGCCAGCACTGCGCCGCACGTTCGGGCGGCCTTGAATGCTCGGGCGGGCAACGACGGCCGCACCTGGGCGCGCCCGCACGTCATGCGGGACGTCATGATCGTCCCCGTCTCTGCGCCCCGTTCATCGCCGGGGAGACACAGCAAGGCCCTTGCCGGCCCGCGCCCGCTCGACGGGCGACAGACCGGCATCGGGCGCGGCGAGGCCTGCAATTCGGTGCAACCGGCCGCCAGGGACCGTGCAGAAAGTTGCAGGCGCCGGGCGCAGACCCTGTAGTGCTTGCGCTTGTGTCAGAGCGTGCGCTCACCGAGGCCGAGCAGCCGGGCTGACCATGGGAACACACCTCCAGCTCGGAATCGTCGCATCACCGCACGCGTGACCTACTTGCAAATTCTTGCAGGATGCTCGCCCCGCGCATGGCGCCTGCCACTCGAGACGAGGCGGACAGCTCCCTGGCATAGGACGTGCACCGCTCCCGCACCATGCGCGAGGCTCACTCGAGCTTGAGCACGACCCGCACGGAGTCGTCGACCTCGCTCAAGTCGATGTAGCCGATGGCGTTCCGATCCGTGGCCACATACCGCTTGACGGCGATGCAGGACGACAGCACCGTCGGCGGGAACACCCCGTCGAAGTACTTGTGGTTCCAGTACTCCTCGAGCTGCGCTGGATCGGCGCGCAGGACCCGGCGTGAGAAGGCCGCACGCGCGGCGGTCCCGGGCTCGCGGTTGAGCGCCACGATCGGCGCCCCGTCGTCCCAGAAGCGGCGCTTGCGCAGGAAGATGTGCGCCACGTCCTCGATGCCGAGCGCGGCGGTGCGCGCGGGGTGCACGACGATCGCCAGCGCGCGCTCCTCCGGGACGGCGGGCGCTGGCATGAGCAACGCCATCGCGGTGCAGAGGAGTATGCTGGCCCGCCGCATCTCAGAAGAGGATGGTGAAGGACGACTTGACGCCGGGCGGGGACTCCTCGGCGCGCCGATCGGCGAACAGGTACTCGCCCTTGAGCACGACGAACGGCCAGGGCTTGTAGGCGAGGCCGAGGACGCCGAGGTTGACCACCGGCTCCGGGGCCGGGTGATCGTAGTATTCGTAACGTTGGATCAGGTAGACCCTCCGGACCACCTCCTCGACCGCCTGCAGGTAGAGACCCCACTGCCGGCCCGGGCCGCGTGCCGGCTCCTGGAAGGCGAACTCGCCCATCAGCTCGAACGGGCCGCGCTGCCAGAGCGTGTCGAGGCCGGTCAGGTGGCGCCAGCCGCCCTGGTCTCCGGCCGCAGCTGCACCTCGTTCGGGTGCTTCGCGCTCACCGGGCAGCGCGGTGAACGCCAGGTACGATCCGCCGACCGACCATCCCCCGAGGCTCGCGTACTCGAGGCGAGCGCCGACGGCACGGTCCTGGGCCTGGGGGGGCGGCTCGACGTCGAAGTTGTTCGTGAACTGCCCGTACAGCGAATAGGTGAGCGTGCCGGTGCGCGGGAAGCGGGAGCCAAAGAGCATCGCCCCGGTGACGTATGGATCGAAGGGCAGCTCGGTCGCCAGCGGCCGCGACGTCGTCCACACCAGCGGCCGGGCGTGGATCTGGTTCCAGCGCCCGACCGGAGTGAGGAACTTGCCGACCCGCAGGTTGAGCCAGTCGTACCCCGCGAAGTCGCCGAACAGCCGATCGGTGAGGAAGTTCCGGCGTTCCTCGTGGGGGTCCTCCTGGTCGATCGTGTCGATCTCCGAGAAGAGGTGCACGCGCGCCAGCGGATCCCAGATGACGAAGAGGTCCAGGCTCTCGACCCTCAGGGTCGTCGGGCCACCTTCCTCGTGGACAAGGTCAACCGCGCCGTAGCCGGCCAGGGTCAGGCGGGTGTCACCGACGCGCAGGCCGCGGCCGGGCGTGTAGCCCACGTCGCCGATAGGCGTCGGCAGAGCCAGCGCAGGGGGCCTGTCGGCGCCGGGCGGGTACGGGCCCGCCGCGGCCGTCGGTGAGGTCCACGTGAGGAGGACCACGGCGGCCAGCATCGCGCGGCGCGCCCGCGCGGCCTTGACTGTGCGAGGCGCCTCGCGCATCAGACGTGGGACCGACGAGGAAACGCACCCTACGCCACGGGTTGGGGGCGTGCAAGAGAGAATGCCCAGGTTCTCACTGCGCTCGCTGCGCGCCAAGCTGCAGATCTTCTCGCTGGCGCTGGTCATCGTCCCGGGGGTGCTCTTCGCCCTGATCGCGCTCGCACGCGCGCGCGAAGCGCTCGAGCGCGCCGTCGGCCAGCAGCTCGGGGAAGTGGCGCACGAGACGCTCGACGAGCTGGCCGCCGCCCTCGCCGGCGAGCGAAACGACGTCCGCGCCTGGGCGCGCCAGGACGTCATGCGGGACGTCGTCATCGGCGACCTGGACAAGCGGGCCTCGCGCTTTCTGCGCTCGCTCGTCGACGGCGGCGCGCCGTTCCTCGAGCTCCTCTGCATCGACCGCGATGGCCGGGTGGTAGCGGCCACCGACCCGCGCTCGCTCGGCCAGATGCTCGGGGAACGCGACTGGGCCCACACCGCCCTGCGGGGCGAGGAGTTCCTGAGCGGGCCGATCCCCGCGTCGGACCGCGTACCTGCCGCGGTGGAGATCGCTGCGCCGATTCGCCTCCCCGAGACCGGCGCGGTGATCGGCGCCGTGCTCGGACTCTACGACTGGCAGGACGTGATCGCGCTGGCCACCCGCATTCGCCGGACCCTGGCGCCGCACGGGCTCCGGGTGGACGTGCTGCTGCTCGACCGGAGCGGCACGGTGATCGGCGAGTCGTGGCGCGAGGACGTCGACGGGCAGGCGGCGGAGGAGCTGCGCGCCGCCGGCGCACGGATCGTGCAGCGCTTTGCCACGAGCCCGCGGCGAGGGTACGTGAGCGAGGCGCAGGCGGGTGCCCTCGTCGGCTTCGCGGGCACCGACGACCCCAAGCTCGGCTGGGCGACGCTGGTCATGGAGCCGCTCGCCGCGGCGTTCGCCCCGGTGCGCGACATGGAGCGCCGGCTCGCCGTGGCGCTGGCGGGCGTGCTGCTCGCCGCGCTCGCCGTCGCCACCTTCCTCGCCCGGCGGATGAGCCGCCCGCTGCGCGCCCTGACGCTGGCGACGCAGGAGGTTGCCCACGGGGGCGAGCCGCGCCGCCCCGTCGAGGTCCGCTCGCGCGACGAGATCGGGCAGCTGGCGGCCGCCTTCAACACCATGACGGCCGAGCTGAAATGCGCCCAGGACGACCTCCTGACGGCCTCCAAGTTCGCCTTCGTCGGCGAGGTGGCGGCCGGCGTGGCGCACGAGGTGCGCACGCCGCTCGGCATCCTGCGCAGCTCGGCGCAGATCCTCGCCCGCTCGGTGCCGGCCGCCGATCCCGAGGGCGCCGAGCTGGTGCAGATGATCATCGAGGAGGTGGACCGGCTCGACCGCGTGGTGGGCGGGCTGCTCGAGCTGGCGCGGCCGCGCGAGCCGCTTGTCGAGCCGACGCCGCTGGCGCCGCTGCTGGCGCGCGCGCTCGACTTCGCCGACGGGCAGGCGCGCGAGAAGAACATCAGCATCGAGCGCGTCCTCGCCGCAGATTCCTGCCCGGCCCGCTGCGACCCGGAGCAGATCTACCAGGTGGCTCTCAACCTGATCGTCAACGCGCTCCAGATGGTGCCCGGTGGCGGTCGCATCACCGTGCGCACCCTCCCGCGTCACGACGGGCACGTCGGCTTCGAGGTGATCGACGACGGCCCGGGCATCCCCCCCGACGCCCGGGAGCAAGTCTTCACGCCCTTCTTCACCCTCCGCGAGGGCGGCACGGGCCTCGGGCTCGCCCTCGTCCAGCGCGTGGTCCGGGCGCACCACGGCACGGTGTCGGTGGACAGCACGGTGGGAGGGGGCGCCACCTTCCGTGTCGTGCTGCCGGCCGCCTGAGGTGTGGCGATGACCAAGGTGCTGGTGGTCGACGACGAGCGGAAGATGCGGCGCCTCCTGCAGATCCTGCTCGAGCGCATGGGGATCGATTCGGTGGCCGCCGAGAGCGGTGAAGAGGCACTCCGCTGCTTCCAGGCCGAGAAGATCGACCTCATCCTCACCGACCTCAAGATGCCGGGCATGACCGGCCTCGAGCTGCTCGCCAAGTTGCGCGAGCTGGACGCCGACGTACCGGTGATCCTGCTGACCGCCTTCGGAACGGTGCAGACGGCGGTCGACGCGATGAAGCTCGGCGCCTTCGACTACGTCCTCAAGCCCTTCGACCTCGAGGCGGTCGAGCTGATCATCCGCAAGGCGCTCGAGATGCGCCAGTACCGCACCGAGAATCGCTACCTGCGGGAGCGGGTGCAGCAGGCGCCGGCGTTCGAGAGCCTGGTCGGGAGCTCGGCTGCGATGGAGGCCGTCTACGACCTCATCCGCCGCATCGGTCCCACCCGCAGCGCCGTGCTGCTGACCGGCGAGACGGGGACCGGCAAGGAGCTGGTGGCGCGCGCGATCCACGGCCTGAGCCCGCGGCGCGACCGCCTCTTCGTGCCGCTCAACTGCGCCGCCATCCCGGCCGACCTCCTGGAGAGCGAGCTCTTCGGCCACACCAGGGGCGCCTTCACCGGCGCGCAGAGCGACCGCACCGGCAAGTTCGAGCTCGCCGACGGCGGCACGCTGTTCCTCGACGAGATCGGGGACATGGCCTATCCACTGCAGGCGAAGCTGCTGCGCGTCCTGCAGGAGGGCGTGATCGAGCGCATCGGCAGCAACAAGCGGATCACGCTCGACGTCCGGGTGCTGTCGTCGACGAATCGTGATCTGGGCGCCGGCATCCGCGCGGGGACGTTCCGCGAGGACCTCTACTACCGGCTGAACGTCTTCCAGATCCATCTGCCCCCGCTGCGCGAGCGGCAACAGGACATCTCTCACCTGGCCGCCTTCTTCCTCGCCCGCTTCTGCCAGGAGCTGGGGAAGCCGGCGCCGGCCCTCGCGCCGGGCACCTGCCAGCTGCTCGAGCAGTATTCCTGGCCCGGGAACGTGCGCGAGCTCCAGAACCTGATGGAGCGCGCCGCCGTCCTCGCCACCGGTCCGGAGGTCGAGCCGGGCTTCTTCCGCCTGCTCCTGCCGCAGGCTGCCGCCACGGCCGCCGAGCCGGCCGGGGAGACGCTCGCGCTCGAGCCGGCCGTCGAGGAGCTCGAGCGCAAGCTCATCCTGCGCGCCCTGAGCGCCGCGGACGACAACAAGGCGGGGGCGGCCCGGCTGCTCGGCGTCAGCGAGCGCACGCTCTGGTACAAGCTGAAGCGCTACGGGCTCTGAGCCCGGCCGCTGCAGCTTTCTTCAGGGGTTGCGGGGAACCGGCTGCACCGAATTGCAGGGCGTCGCCGCGCGCGAGGGCGGTGCGCCGCGTCCGTCGAGGAGGCGCCGGCTGGCAAGGGCCTTGCTGTGTCTCCTGGCAATGAGGAGGCGATGCCGAGACGACGACCCACTAGGAGAAGAGATGCGCTGCTCGACCCCTTTGGTGTCTCGCTCATTGCAGGAACCTCGATCTGGCTCGTCCTCGGCAATGGGACACCGTGCCTACGCGGCTATGAGACTAAGCTGGCTGCATGTCAAGCTACCTTTGGGACCAGGTGCGCGGTGAGACGCCGCTGACCGCCGTCACAGTCGACTCGTAAACCCGATCGCACCCTTCGTCACCTCCAACTCCGCGGTTCCCTCCACGAGCGGCTCCCGCTGAGCTCGCATCTCCTTCCGTGGGATCCTCCTGTAGTCGTGTGCAGCAATGCGCGGGTATTTGCCAATTTACAGATTCCCTCGCTTTCTAGTAAAGCCCGGCCGTGTGTTGTTGCTTCGATCCGACCGACAGAACAGGAGGGACCGTTTCATGATGCATGCAGGACGTATCTTGTGGATCGCTTCCGTACTGCTTCACCTAGCGGTAGCTTCGGCCGCCGCCGCGCAGTGCCCCCACCAGGGGCTGGCGAGCTTCGGCCCGATCAGCCCGGCCACGTTCGGGTATCCGGCGTACTACGTCGATCAGAATGGCCTCGCGCTGGGGCAGTGCCTCGATCCGGCCAACTTGCTTTGCGGCCTGCCGCCGCTGCCGGACCCGGCCGCACCACTCGACATCGCCACCGGCAACTTCTTCGATGAGAACCTCTACACGTTCGTGACCGCGGACGTGCCGATGCCGGGTGGCGGGATCGGGCTCGTCGTGTTCTCCGTCGTAGGCACCTTCGGGAACGCTGCCGGGGCGGTGGTTCCCGGCGATCAGGTGGTCTTCAGCCGTGTGCGCTTCCGGATCGACACGCCGGCGGCGGGGACGTACACGATCACGCACCCGTTCGGCGTGCACGTTCTGACGGCGGCCGCGGCGGGACGGCGGAGCATCAACTTCACCGACGACTGCCTCCTGTCGGTTCCCCCGACTTGCGGCCCGGCGGGGCTCAACGCTTTCACCACCCCGCTCGCTCCGTTCTCCTGGATCAGCACCTGGCTCCAGTGGGATGCGACCGCGCCGGCGCCGCCCGCCGGCTTCATCGGGGATCCGGCGATTCTTCACCCGATCACGGGTAGCCCGTGCGGCACGAACTTCTTCCGTGTCGAGGGGCCGGGGCTGCCGCGCGGTGGCGTCGAGACGAACCTCTGGTCGGTCTTGGGGAAGAAGGCCTCGATCTGCGGCAACGGCTTCCTCGACCCGGGCGAGCAGTGCGACGACGGCAACACGCTCGCCGGCGACTGCTGCTCGCCCACCTGTCAGTTCGAGCCGGCCGGCCAGGCCTGCCCCAGCGCCACCCCTTGTCTCGCCGGCACCACCTGTGACGGCGCCGGCGTGTGTGGCGGCGGCACCCCCACCCTGGCGGCGTGCAACGACGGCAACGCCTGTACCACGGCCGACACCTGCGCGGGCGGCGTCTGCGTCGGCGGCCCGGCGCTCAACTGCAACGACGGCAACGTCTGCACCGACGACGCCTGCGACCCCGCCACGGGCTGTCTGAACACGCCCAACACGGCGCCCTGCACCGACGGCAACGCCTGCACCACGGCCGACACCTGCGCGGGCGGCGTCTGCGTCGGCGGCTCGGCGCCCAACTGCAGCGACGGCAACGTCTGCACCGACGATGCCTGTGACCCCGCCACGGGCTGCGTGAACACGCCGAACACCGCAGCCTGCACCGACGGCAACGCCTGCACCACGGCCGACACCTGCGCCGGCGGCGTGTGCGTCGGCGGGCCGCCGCCGTTCTGCCCGACCAACACGCCGCTCGCCGCGGTCACGGCCGACACCTACGTCCAGTCCGACCTGCCGACCACCAACTTCGGGACCAAGACCCAGCTCGCCGTGGACAATGGCGTCGCCGCGAATCCCGGGACCACCGGCGTGCAGCGCACCTTCCTGCGGGTCAACGTCAGCGGCGTCGGCCCTCGCCAGGTCACGGGTGCCCACCTGCGGCTGCAGGTGGCGAAGGTGACGAATGCCCAGAGCGTCAGCGGCGGCCGCCTCCATCCGCTCACGGACTGCGGGTGGAACGAACTCACCATGACCTGGAATACACAGCCCCCGATCGACGGCGCGGTGCTGGCGACGACGGGCGCGGTGGCGCAGGGTCAGGTGGTGGACTTCGACGTGACCAGCGCCATCCCCGGCGACGGCGTTTACTGCTTCGCGCTCGACACCCTGTCGACCGACAGCGCCCTCTACAACTCCCGCGAGGCCACGGTCGGCAAGCCGCAGGTCGCGGTCACG
>VBKF01000150.1 GCA_005888095.1 Deltaproteobacteria bacterium
AGCTAGCCGCTCACCCGCAGCGTGAACTTCTCGCGGGCGGGCGGCTTGCCCGGCCGCTCGATCTCGACGACGAGCCCCCACGGTCCCGCCATCGTGAAGCGCGCGCTCCCCTCGTACATCCCGTCGCCCCGCTCCTGCGCGCGGGCCTGCTCGATGCTCATGCCCGGCATGTCCATCGTGTACGAGAAGCTCACGGCGGCGCCTTTGACGGGCGCACCGCTCGCGTCGCGGACGTGCACGCGGATGGCGTTCTCTCCGACCTTGGCCGGCCCGGCCGCCACGGAGACCGCGACCATTAGATCGCCGACACGCCTTTCCTCCTGCCCGGGACCCGCCTGACCGCCCATCTCCATCGGCCGGGCGCTCTCCATCTTCCAGTCGCCCATGCCGATGGCGCCCATCATCCCCATCATGCTCTCGGCCGCCTGGAGCTTGCTCTCGGAGTCGACGAGGAAGTTGGCGCTGGTCACGACGCGTTCCCCGGGGGAGAGGCCTTCCAGCACCTCGACGTAGTCGTCGAAGCGGCTGCCGAGCTTCACGTCGCGCGGCACGAGCTGTCCGTCGGTCGACGCGACGAAGACCACTTGCCGGCGGCCGGAGTCGAGCACGGCGGTCTCGGGGACCGCCACGCGTTCGCCCGCCGGGACGTGGAGCTCGACGTTGCCGTACATCTCGGGCAGGAGCTGATGCTTGCCGGAGTTCGGGAGCTCGAACCGCACCTTCGCGGTGCGGGTCTTCGGGTCGATGGAGGGGTAGACGTAGGTGAGGCGTGCGGTCCACTCTTCCGCCGGATAGTACGCCAAGGTGATGCGGGCCTCCTGCCCGACTTGGACGAACGGCAGCTCGTACTCGTAGATGTCCGCGTACACCCAGACCGTGGAGAGATCGGCGATCTTGTAGAGGGGCATTCCCGGCTCGGTCCGGTGGCCCTTGAAGGCCATCTTCTCGATCACGACCCCCGAGATCGGCGAGTAGATCGTCTGGTAGAGCTCGGGCTTCCTGCTCTCCTCGAGCGCCCGGACCTGCTGGTCGGCGAGATCCCAGAGCCGGAGGCGCTCGCGGCTCGCGCGGACGAGAGACCGCGCACTGTCGAGCGCGCCCGGGACGTTGCTGCCGCCGAGGCGGCCGAGCGTCTCGTGGGCGAGCAGGTACTCCTCCTGCGCCGTCACCAGCTCGGGGCTGTAGATCGTGAACAGCGGATCGCCCTTGCGGACCGGCTTGCCCGTGTAGTCGACGAAGAGGTCGCCGATGTACCCCTCCACTTTGAGCGTCACCTCGGCCAGCTTGCGCTCGTCGTAGTCTAAGCGGCCCACGGTCCGGATCACCTGCTCCAGGGGACGGCGCTCGACCGTGCCGTACGTGAGCCCGATCGCCTGCTGTTGAATGCCGTCGAGGCGGATCGGAGCGCGGGCGAAGCCCTCCTCGGGTCGGACGCCTTCCGCCGCTGGCGCCGCCCGCTCCGCGGTTGGCGCTCCGGCCGCCTGCGCGTCGTCGTCTGCAACGAACGGCGTGGGAGCGAGCAGAGCGACACCGATCACGAGGAACGGAACGAAACGTCTTGCCATTTCGGAATGCCTCACTGCTCGCTGCCGACCGCGCGCTCCAGGTCGGCATAGGCCTTCTCGAAGTCCGCCTCGGCCTGGAAGTGCTCGAGGTGGACGGATTCGATGGCGCGCACGCTGTCGATGAGGGAAAGGAAGTCGACCCTGCCCGTCTCGTAACCGACCTGCGACGCGCGCAGCGCCTGCTCGGCCTGCGGGATGTGCGTCGACAGGAAGAGGTCCCGCTGCGCGAGCGCTGTCTTGGCGCGCAGGTACGCCTGCCGCACCTCGCGCCGGATCCGGTCCTGCAGACGACGGAGGTCGGCCTGCGCCGTCGTGATCCGGGCGTTCGCCTCGCCGACGGCCGCGTCGTACTTGTACTTGTAGGCGAGCGGGATCGAGATCGAGACCATCGCGCCCAGCCCGTCGCGGCGGTCGAAGTTGTAGAAGCGTTCCGCCATGAACTCGAAATCGGGGAAGTAGCCCAGGCGTGCGAACCGGCGGTTCGCCTCGAACCGCGCAATGGAGGCCTGCTGTGCCGCGAGCTCGGGGCGCTGGCGAAGGGCAACTTCCGTCAGCGACCCGATATCCTGCTCGAGCCGCACCCTCTCCGGCTCCTCCGGGATC
This sequence comes from Deltaproteobacteria bacterium, assembly GCA_005888095.1. Classification (GTDB taxonomy): domain Bacteria; phylum Desulfobacterota; class Binatia; order DP-6; family DP-6; genus DP-3. Next base: position 2,169 of record VBKF01000150.1, read on the forward strand.
CCGATCGATCCCGGATCCTCCCGGCTGAGCAGCGCGGCGAGCTCCGCACGCGCCGCGTCGACGCCGAGCGTCTGCGTGGTCACGCGGTTGATGAGACGCGTGAGCTCGACCTGGGCGCGCAGCACGTCGGGCTGGGAGACCTGGCCGACGGCGTACTTCTGCTCGGCGATGCGCGCGAGGCGCTCCACCAGGTCCTTGTCGCGAGAGTAGACGAGGAGGTTCTCGTGCACCAGCCAGAGGTCCCAGTAGGCGCGCTTCACGGCCGCGATCACCTCGAGCTGCACCATGTCCGCCTCGCGGCGGGCGACGTCGGCGTCGCGCTCGGCGGCGGTGCCCGCGAGCGTGCGCTTCCCCGGGAAGGGCACCTTCTGGGAGAGCCTCAGGATGTTGTTGTCGGCCCGCGTGACGTCGAAGGACTCGGGCGCGTTCCAGGTCTCGTAGCTGAATACCGGGTCGTCGTAGGCGGAGGCCTGCGCGGGCACGTAGGACGCGGCCTGAGCGCGTGCCCGCGCCGCCTTGATCTCGGGGTTCTGCACCCGTGCTTCCTCGATCACCTCGGCCAGGCGAATGGCCGGAGGTTCGTCTCCGCGTCCGGGCGCCGCCGCCACCAGCAGCACGGCGGCCACGAATACGCCTCTCGTCGTCTGCGACATACTCCCTCCCCGATTGCCTCGTCGGCGAGCAGTGATGCCAAATGGGCGGGCAATCACGACCGGGGCAGAACCATCACCCGTGCATTCCGTGATGCGTACCAGGACACCTCGTGGCATCCGCCTTGCTCCGACCCGGGTACAATGGCTGGGCGACTCGCTCCCCTTGTTCTCGCTCTCGTGCTCGTCGGTGGGCCGATCTCGAGCGCGAGCGACCCATGTCCCGGCTACGTCGAGCATCTGCGGCTGGCCCGTGCGTACCTCGACCGCGGCGAGCGCCCGAGTGCGCTGGCCGAACTGCGCCGCGCCCGCGAGGAACTCAAGGCGTGCCTGCGGGGCGACGAAGGCGTAGTGGCCTTGGCGGCGCTTGCGGTCGGGCCGCGTCGAGGCGACGCGAGCGTGGCCTTACGGGGTCCCCTGCTCGGCGCGCTGTAGGGCCCTATCGATTGCATCGGGCGCGACAGGCTTCCCGCGCTCGAGGTCCTCGATGAGGCCGTTGACGCGTTGCTGCTCGAGGAGCAGGACCTGGCGTGCGCCGCCCTTTGTCTGATCGGCTCGCCGAGCCAGATTCGCCTCGGCCGCCTTCAGGCGGGCGACGGCCTGCCTCTGTTGGCCCGCCTTCAGCTCGCTGATCGCGTGTGACTCCCCCGCGGCCACCTGGGCCGTGGCGGAGATGGCGAAGATTGTCAGCAGCAGAGTCTTCGTGGTCTTCATGATTCTCTCCCTTGCTCGCGCGACGAAACGTCGCGCACCCTGCCCGCGGCGCATCAGCCCCGACGGGCCGTCGCTGGTTGGGAGAGAAGTCTAGAGGCGGAGCGAACGGATCAGGAGAAAGACGGGGCTCGCGCGCGCGACGGGATCGGAAGGACCCGACGTCTGGACGTAGGTCCCATCCACGCTGCCGCCCGAGACCGGACACGAGAGACCGACCAGGAACGTGGGGTGCAGCTTGGCGGACGGTGCGAGCGTGGCCTGCTCGGCTGAGGCCTGCTCAACGCTGCAGCAGCGCGCTGCCTTTGCGATGCCGCGGTTCTGGTGCTGACACCGCGTTGCGCAGCAGCGGGCGGCGCGCAGCTCGCGCATCGTCCGGGACGGGACCGCGTAGGCAACCTGGACCGCTACCGTGATCGATAGGGCAGACGCGACCGCGATGAGAGACCGGATACGCACCGAGCCTGAAGCTACTCTCGGTGGCCTGGTTGTGCAACGGTCCCCATGTGCCGGCTGACGTCGTCCCGCCGATCGTGAGCGGGCCCCTCCTTGCCGGGACCTTCCTCGTGCTCGTGTGGCTCGAGCAGCGCTACCCCCTCAGGCGGTCCGTCGAGCCCAAGCTGCGACGCACGGCCCGCAACCTCGCCGTCGCGACCTTCAGCGCGGGTGCGGTCCATTTCGTGGAGCTGCCGGCGATATTGCCGCTGGCGCGGTGGGTCGAGGCGGGGAGATGGGGCCTCCTCGGCTGGGCACCCCTGCCCACCTGGCTCCATCTCCTGCTCGCCGTCGTGTTCATGGACTACACGCTCTACGGCTGGCACGTGCTCACGCACCGCGTGCCGTTCCTCTGGCGGTTTCACGTCGTGCACCACGTGGACCTCGACCTCGACGCCTCGACGGCGCTGCGCTTCCACTTCGCCGAGATCGTGATCTCGATCGGGTGGCGCATCGCGCAGGTGGTGCTGATCGGCGTGCCGCCGCTCGCCCTCTCGGCCTGGCAGACCGCGACGCTCGTCTCGATCATGTTCCACCATGCGAACGTGCGCCTGCCGATCGCGGCCGAGCGGCGCCTCAACCGGTTCATCGTGACGCCGCGCATGCACGGCATCCACCACTCGACCGTGCGCGAGGAGACGGACTCGAACTGGTCGAGCGGTCTCACCCTCTGGGATTGGCTGCACGGCACCCTCCGGCTCGACGTGCCACAGGAGGAGGTCACGATCGGCGTCCCCGCCTACCGCCACCCGCGGGAGGTGACGCTCGGCAGGCTCCTCGCGATGCCCTTCGGACGCACGCGGCCGAGCTGGGAGCTCCCGGGAGGCGGCCGGCCCGCCCGCGCCGCCGCACCCGGTCCGAGCCTGCTCGGCTGAGAAACTCCAAACGCTGCCTCAGCGCCAGGCGATCTCGGCGACCCGAACCGTCAGCGGGAGGCCCTCCTCGCGGACGGGGTGCTCGACGGCGCGCCAGGCGAGGCCGGCGGTGTCGAGCGCCGAGTAGAAGCCGAGCGTGTCGATGCGCCGCGCGTCGGCCACCAGCGCCCGGCCCCCGGGCGCCAGGAGGCGAGCGATCGTGTGGACGACCGCGTCGAATGCCGTGCGGTCGTACAGCACTTCGGCTGCCAGCACGAGGTCGAACCGTCCGGCGACGGCCGGCGTGGTGATGTCGGCGACCACGCACTGAACGTCCACGAGCCTGTTCGCCGCCGCACTCGCGCGCACGAAGGCGAGCGGCGCCACCACCCGGTCGACGAACGTCACGCGCGCGCCGCGGCGCGCGGCGACGAGGCCCGGGAGCCCGAGGCCGCAGCCGAGCTCGACCGCCGAGCGCGCACCGCGCGGCACGGCCTCGGCCAGCACCGCCGCGCCCGTCCAGCGATGGGCCCAGTAGGGCGGCTCGGGCGGATCGTCGCCGGCGAGCAGCGCCGTGCGGTCGACGTGACGCTCGAGATCCGCGACCTCCCACAGTGCGATCGCCTCGGCACCGACGTCGATCCGGGAAAGCGTCGCGGGGAATCCCGCAATGACCGCCCGCTCTGTTGTCACTCGGGCGGACGCGGTGCTATGCACCGCGTCCATGGAAGACATGGTGCGCCAGACCGATCAGATCATCAACTTCACCAACGAGATCAACCGCCGCATCGCCGAGTCCGGCATCACCGGTGTCGAAGGCCTCGTCGGCCTCTACGATCAGCTCCGCAGCGCGCTCGGGAAGGTGAGCCAGCAGGAGCTCGAGTGGGCCCAGGGCGAGGTGAGCCGCGTGCTCGAGCGCCTGCGACGGCTCTCCGAGGAATTGTCGCACCTCGCCGCCTTGAAGGCGGCGCTCGAAACGGGGCACTGAGCCAGCGGACGCAGGCCGCCGGCGCGCCGCCGCTACTTCACCGCCTCGACGACGATCCCCTGCAGACCGCCCTGGGCAACCTTGTTGCCATCGATCGTGATCTTCTCACCGGCCTTGTCCTTCGCCTGCCCGTAGGGCTTCGCGTTCTCGTGGTCCTCCAGGAGGAGGAACACCTGCTTGTCGTCCGTGAGCAGGCCGAGCGGGATCCCCTTCTTGGCGCACGTCTCGGCGCACTTCTTGTGGCTGGGACCCCGGCTGGTCTCCGGGTGCGCCATGTAGCACGCCAGGTCCACGACCTCGCCGGTGAGCGTGTCGGCCCGCACCGCGGGGGTCAAGAGGAGCCCGGCGACCACGGCGGCGAGCACTGAGAGCAATCGCATTCGCATACCATCCCCTCCCAACGATCGGAATCGTTCCTATTGTCCCTACCCGGCGTGGGCCTGTCAGTCAAACTCGCCGGCCGGCACGGCGTCGGGCGCATCCAGCGGCGGCGTGAAGACGGCGAGGGTGACGGCCCGCCCTCGACCCTCGTTCACGAACCCGTGCGGGGTCCCGCGCGGGATGAGCACGGCGTCGCCGGCCCGGAGCCGAATGTGCGTGTGGCCGAGAGTGAGCGTGCCCCGCCCGCGCAGCACGAACACCGTGAGGTCGTGGGCGGCGTGGCGGTGCGGCGCCTCCCGATCCCGCACCTGGACGACGTGGTAGCTCGCGGTCTCGGTGCGGGCGACCCGATCGGCGCGGATGTTCTCGTCCGCCGGCACGTGGGCGGCGAGGAACGCGTCGAGCCCATCGGCCAGCGGCCCGATCGCGACCTCGGGGACGCGTGCCGCGCACCCCACGAGGAGCGCGGCGAGGAGTAGACTGCTACGCGTCGCCCTCGCCCCCGCGTCCACCCGACGTGCCGCGCGCGAGACACTCGTCGACGCAGCTCTCGATCAGCTGGCCGAGCGGCCCCGCGGCTCCGCCCCGCTCGTAGGCGCGAATCTCGGCCACACGCGCGGCGAGCTCGTCGACCGCCCGGGCGACCTTCCGCGCGAGCTCGAGCCCGCGGCCTCCCTCCTGCGCGAGGCTGCGCTCGAGCAGGCTCGTGTAGAGCTTCAACCCGCCGAGAGGGTTGTTGAGCTCGTGCGCGATCTGGATGGCGAGGCGACCGAGGGACGCGCCCACGGCGCCACGGAGGCGGGAGCCGCTGCGCTCCTCCGCCATGACGAGCGCCGCACGCGCCGCGAGGAGCGTGAGCGGGCCGGCGTCGGCGGGCGGCCCGGGCAGCTCGACCGCCAGCGCACCCGACGTCGCGCCCTGGATCAACACGGGGACGGAAAGCGCCGTGCGCCCTTCACCCGTGCGCACCGCCGGTGCGCCCTTCGCGACGGCCTCCTCCGCGACGGCCGCCAGCGGCTCCGGCGCGTCGTCGCCGGCGACCCGCGCCAGCCGTCCGTCCTCGAAGGCGAAGACGGCGGCCACGTCTGCTCCCATCGCCGCTCGAGCCGCATCCGCCACGCGGGCGAGGACGGTGGCGGCCGGGCCCGACACCAGGAGAGCGGTGCGGAGCGCCTCGAGCAGCGCGCGGTCCCGTGCTGCACGGCCTGCCGCCAGCGCCGCCGAGACGCGCACCCCGACCTCCTCCGGAACGATCGGCGTGCCGACGCAGTCAGCCGCGCCTTCCCGAATCGCCCGAGCCACGCGATCGCGCGCCCCCTCCGGGACCAGAAAGAGCACCGGGAGCCCGGGGCACCGAGCCTGCAGCGCGCGCATGAGAGCAAGGCCATCCGTCGAGCCGAGATCGAGGGCGAGCAGCGCCACGTCGAACCGACGCCGTGCGAGCAGCGCGACGGCCGCGTCCGGGCGATGCTCGACGGTCATTGACACGCCGAGCGCCTCGAGCGCCGGCCTCAGCGTTTCCTGAACCCGCGAATCACCCTCGACGAGGAGCGCCGCGGGCGGTGTGAACCCCTGTGACACGGCCCAACCTCGGCTGCTAGCTCCCTGTCCCTTTTACCTCTTCTGCGGGCTCGTGGCAGCCCGAAGTCGCACGGCGCCTCCTGCCCGCCCGCGGCCCTGCATTGGCGTGCAGCCCTGCACGATGCCCGGTCCGGACCCATGCGGTCTGCGCAGGCATGCGCCTAGCATGCCCCGGATCTCCCGCCTCGAACCCGGGTCGAGGCCGCGACCACCATCCATGAGGCGAACCGCCACACTCATCAGCTTTCTGGCTGCCGCTGCGCCAGCGGCCGCGCATCACACGGGGACGCCACCCGTCGTCCGAATCACCTGGTCGGGCGACAACAGCTTGCCGCGCTTTCCCTCCTTCACCGACACCCTCGCCCTCGTCGGTCCGGGCCCGAGCCCGTCCATCTACAGCCTTCGTCTCTTCGACCGCCCCGACATCGTGACGCCGGTCAGTGCCGGCGGCAACAACGCCAACCCCGCGGCGTCCCCGCGCGCGATCGCCTTCGACTCCGATGGCGATCCCCTGGCGAGCGGCGACCCGGGGCGGCAGGTCTTCGTGCGGGCCGGCGGGGCGCTCCTGCAGATGACCCACGACCCGACCGGCACGAGCGCAAATCCGGCGTTGAACTACTTCGGCAACCTCCTGGCCTTCGAGTCGGCCGGCGACCTCGCCGGGAGGGGGAGCCTCGGGACCGTTCAGGTGTACTTGCGCGACGCCGACGGAGGCCCCGTAGTCCAGCTGAGCCGCGGCCAGGGGACCAGCCGCAATCCGTCGCTCAGCCGGGGCGGCACCACCATCGCGTTCGATTCGACGAGCGATCCGGCCACGGGAATCGACACCGGGATCTCGCAGATCTGGCTCTCGTCGACGGACCCCGCCACCAGCCACCCGATCACCGCCGGCAACGGTCCGAGCCGCAATCCGTTGGTCAGCAACCGGGGGCGCATCCTGGTGTTCGAGAGCGAAGCCGACCTCGCGAGCGGCGGCGCCAACACGGGCATCCCCCAGATCTTCGCCTACGACCTCATGAGCGGAAACTTCGCCCAGGTCACGCAGGACCCGAGCGGCTGCACCGGCGCGTCGGCGCTCAAGCGCGCCGGCGACTGGCGTATCGCCTTCACCTGCGCCGGGCAGGGCTTCTACCATGATCTGCGCGCCGACCGCCGCTACCGGCTGCCGATCGACGGGGGCGACACGAATCACGTGGTGGCGGGGGCGGGCTTCTACTTCCTGACGGTCTGCACGACCGCCAACCTCCTCGGGACGGGGACCACCGCGGGCCACGAAATTTACCTCTTCAACCTGTACAAGCGGCCGGCGGAGCCGGTGAGCGGCAGCGCCGTATGGTTCCCGGCGCGCGGCTTGCGACCGCTGCGCTGAGAGCTCGACCGGCGGATCACGCTGCGCTCGCAGCGTGATCTTGCGAGCCGCGGAGGCTCCTTGGGAGAATGCCGGGATGGCACCCCGCCTTCTCGGGACGCTCGCGCGCTCGCTCGAGAGTCGGTGGTGGCTCGTCGCGACCGTGGCGCTCGCGACGACGTTGCGCGCGGCGCACGTGCTCTCGCTGCGTGAGACACCGTGGTTCGACCACCTGGTCGTCGATCCCGAGTACTACGACGAGTGGGCCCGTCGGCTCGCCGCCGGCGGCTGGCTGGGCGAGCGGCCCTTCTACATGGATCCGCTCTATCCCTACTTCCTGGGGGTCATCTATCGACTCTGCGGTCGCGACCTCCTCCTGGTCCGGCTCGTGCAGGTCGCCCTCGGCGCCGGCTCGTGCGCGCTCGTGGCGGTGATTGGCAGGCGCGTCGGTGGCGCCGCGATCGGCGCGCTCGCCGCCCTCGGCTTCGCCCTCTACAAGCCGGACATCTTCTACGTCGCCGAGGTCGACAAGACCTGCCTGTCCGTGTTCCTGACCGCGGCCGCCCTGGCGCTCGCCCTCGGACCGTCGCTCCCGGCACGCTTCGCCGGGGGGTTCACTCTCGGCCTGGCCGCGCTGACGCGCGCGAACTTCCTCCTGTTCGCGCCGCTGGGCATCCTGGTCTTCCTGATGGAACGCGGCGTGCCGGACGCGCGCGCCTTCGGGCTGCCCCGGCCGGTCGTGGCCGCCACGCTCTTCGCGGCGGGCGTTGGGCTCTCGCTCCTGCCGGTGGCGTTGAGGAACCACCATCTCTCGGGCGAGTGGATCCTGACCACCTCGCAGGCCGGCCAGAACTTCTACATCGGCAACAATCCGACCAACCCCTGGGGCGCCTACGGCGCGCTGCCCTTCGTGCGCGGCAACCCGCACTTCGAGGAGGCCGACTTCCGCGCCGCCGCCGAGGCGCAGGCGGGCCGCTCACTGGCTCCGCGAGAGGTGTCGAGGTTCTGGTTCGCGCAGGCGTTCCAGCACATGCGCGAGCACCCCGCGTTTGCGGCCCGGGCGATGTTCTGCAAGCTCGTGCTCTTCTGGAACGACTTCGAGATCTCCGACAATCAGGACCAGTACCTGCTCGAGCGCGACTCCTGGGTGCTGCGCCTGCCGCTCCTCGGCTTCGGCGGGGTCGCGCCGCTGGCGCTGCTCGGGGTGATCGCCACCGTGCGGACGAGACGCGCCGTACGGCTGCTCGGCGGCTTCGTGATCCTCTACTGCGCCTCGGTGGTCGCGTTCTTCATCTTCTCGCGCTATCGGATCCAGGTCGTCCCTGCCCTGCTGCCGCTCGCGGCGGTCGGCGCGGCCGAGCTGGTCGCCCGGATCCGCGACCGGAGCTGGACGCGCGTCGCCGCCGCGGCCGCGGTCGTCGCCGGCGCGGGGCTCCTCTGCTTCCACCGCTTCGGCATCTTCTCGCGCGACAACGAGCTCGTGGTCGAGATGCGGCTTCGCCACCTCGGCGAGGTGTACGAGACGGCCGGCATGCCCGACCGGGCCATCGACGTCTTCCAGGAGGCCGTCCGCGGCTGTCCCACCCGCTGCCCGCAGGCGCTCGAGAAGCTCTTCGCCGCCTACGTCAAGACGGGCCGGCTCGCGGACGGCGAGGCCTACTTCCGCGCCTTCACGCGCGCCCATCCGGGGCAGCCCGACGGCGAGCGCGACCTCCAGCGCCTCATGGAGATCGAAGCCGCCGGGCCCGGCCGGCGCTAGGAGCGGATCAGGCCGCCGAGCCGACGGACGATGCGCTCGACGTCCTCTGCGAGCTCGCGGATGACGTCGACCGCCGGCTTGATCCCGCCGACCAGCCCGACGCTCTGCCCCGCGAGCAGGCTCATCGAGCCGACGTCGCCGCTCGCGTCGGCGGTGGGTGGCGCCGCCCAGAAGCGCGGGACAGGCACGCGTTGTCCGCCCAAGGATGCCTCGCCGATCACCGCCTCGTCCGCTCGCTGCTCTTGCCCGCGCGCTTCCTTCCCGAGCCACTGCTCCACGAACGGCGTCCGGAGCGCGCGATGCGGGGCGTTCGGCCAGCCGCCGCCGAACAGCATGGTGAGGACGGTATCCTCTTCCGTCGCGGCGACCACCTTCTCCTTGTACAACGAATGGGCGGCGGCTTCCGGCGTAGCGAGGAATCGCGTGCCGAGGACGACGCCATCGGCACCCAGCGCCAGCGCCGCGACCACGCCGCGCGCATCCGCGATACCGCCGGCGGCGACGACCGGCGTCGGGGCGACGGCATCAACCACGCGCGGCACCAGGACCATCGTGGCCACCTGGCCGGCGACGTGGCCTCCCGCTTCCACGCCCTGCGCGACGATGAAGTCGACACCGGCGCGCGCGGCCTGCCGCGCCGCCGCCACCGACCCGACCTGATGCAGGACCTTGATGCCGGCCGCGTGCGCCGGCTCGACGTAGGGCGCCGGATCACCCCAGAACGTCGAGAGTACGGGCGCGCGCTCCTCGATGCAGGCCGCAACCTGCTCCGGCGCGGCGAGCGGCAGGATGAAGTTGACGCCGAAGGGCCGGTCGGTCAGCTCCCGCACACGACGGATGAGCCGGCGAACGAGCGGCGGAGGGTTGGCGCCGAACGATACGATCCCGAGACCGCCCGCGTTGCCGACCGCCGCCACCAGCTCCGGGCTCGTGATGGACGGCCCCATCGGCGCCGCGATGATCGGCAGCTCGATGCCCAGCAGGTCACACAGGCGGGTGCGGAGCATGCCCCCTCGGGGGTCGCGGTCAGCAGTGGTGGGCGACCGTCTCGAGCAGACGGTCGAACTCGATCGGCTTCACCATGGCGTCCACCGCGCCGAGCGCCGCCGCCTTCTGCGAGGTCCCGGCGTCCGCCGAAATGACGACGACCGGGATCGCCGCCAGGCTCGGATCGCGCAGCTGCTCGTCACGAAACGCCCACCCGTTCATCACGGGCATGAACAGGTCGAGGAGGATCAGGCAGAAGTCGGTGGAAGACCGGAGGCAGCGAAGGGCTTCTTTCCCATGCTCCGCCTCGACGACGCTGTACCCTTCGCCTTCGAGGAAGACCGCAAGAGATTCGCGCACGTCGCTATCGTCCTCGACGATCAGGATGGTCTTGCCTGGACTCATCGCGAAGCCCTCAGCGGCCTGCGAGCGACGCGAGCAGCGTCACCAGGCCGTCGGGCTCGACCGGCTTGCGGAAGCACGCATGGAACCCCGCCGCAGCGACGCGATCTCCCTCTTGATGGTAACCCGTGATGGCCACGGCCGGGACCGCACGCAGGCGGCCCGTCGCCCGCAGCTCGCGTACCAGCGCGTACCCATCTTCCCCGGGCATCCTGATGTCGCTTACCAGCACATCCGGCTCCCAGTTGTCCAGCGCGGCCCGGGCGTCGGGTACCGACGCGACCATCGTGACCTTCGCGCCGCGCTCCTCGAGGAGCACCCCCAGCGGCTCGCACGCCTCCAGCTCGTCGTCCACGATCAACACGCGCAGCCCGTCGAGCCGTGGGACAGGCAGCGCCGGCAAGCCGTCCTCCCGGTCCGCCGGTTCGATGATCGGGGTAATGGTGAACGTCGAGCCGGTGCCCTCGCCCGCACTCTCCGGCTTCACCGTACCCCCGTGTTGCTGGACCAGGCTCCGCACGATGGCGAGGCCGAGTCCCAGCCCGCCCGTCTTCCTCGTCTTCACGTCGTCGCCCTGGCGGAACGGCTCGAAGATCTGCGGCAGGAGCTCGGGCGTGATCCCGCGCCCCGTGTCCCGGACGACGATGCGCGCCTCGCGGTCGGTTCGCTCGACGCGCAGCTCGACGCATCCGCCCGCGGGGGTGAACTTCACGGCGTTGCTCAAGAGGTTCGAAACGATCTGTTGCAACCGGATCGCGTCGCCGAGGACGGTGCCGCCCGCCTCCAGGCTCGCTTCGAGCCGCACGTCATTTCCGACCGCGTCGGGTCGAATCGCATCGAGCGCGGCCTGGGCCACGGCCCGTAGGTCGACGGGAGCGAGGTTGAGCCTCAGGCGGCCCGTGACGATCCGCGACACGTCGAGCAGGTCGTCGATCAGCTCCGCCTGTATCCTGCCGCTGCGCTCGATGCTCTGCAGGGCCCGTGCCGCGCGCTCCGGCGAGACCTTCCCCTGGCGCAGGACGCGCACCCAGCCGAGCATCGAGGCGAGCGGCGTGCGAAGCTCGTGCGACACGATCGAGAGCAGCTGGTCCTTGGCGCGGCTCGCGGCTTCCGCCTCGGCGCGGGCCTGCTTGGCTTCCGCGAGGAGCCGCTCGCGCTCCTCCTCCGCACGTTTCCGGTCCGTCACGTCGCGTGCGATCTTCGACGCGCCGATCACGTCGCCCGTCGCGTCCCTGATCGGCGAGATGGAGAGCGACACCTGAATACGCTGCCCGTCCTTTCGCACTCGCTCCGTGTCGAAGTGCTCCACCCGCTCGCCGCGCCGGATCGCCGCGAGAATCGATGGGACCTCGTCCGGGCGATCGGGCGGAACCAGGCGAGAGAGAGGGCTCCCAACCATTTCCTCGGCCGTGTATCCGAAGATGCGTTCCGCGCCCTGGTTCCAGCTCGTCACGATGCCGTCGAGCGACTTGCCGATGATGGCGTCGTCGGAGCCCTCGACGATGGCGGCAAGGCGCGCCTGCGCCTCCTCGGGCCGCTCGCGCCGCGTGATGTCCACCGCCGTGCCGATCGCGCGCAGCGGGCGGCCGCTTACGTCCCGGACGATCACGACGCTCGACGCCAGCCGGCGGACCTGGCCGTCGTCGCCGAGACTGCGGTACTCGACGCCGTACTCTCCCGCTCCCGCGAGCGCCGACTCGAAGGCGGCTCTGACTCGCTCCCGGTCGTCCGGGTGAACGCGGGCCCGCAACTCATCACGATGGCGGAGGGTCACGCCGGGCGGCACACCGAGCATCGCCGCGAACCGGTCGGTGACGCGCACCTCACCGGTCATCAGGTCGGCTTCCCAGACGCCGAGCTCCGCCGCGTCGAAGGGAAGCCGGGGCGTGTCGCCCGCCGGTACGCGGTTCACACGCTCGGGGGCGAGTCTCCGCACAGGGTGCGGATTGTCGCTTCGCCGAGACGGATGGTCAAGCTCGAGGAACGCCGTGCGGAGGCCGGATACCGATCCTCTCGTGCAGCGCGAAGCGCTGAACCTTCCCGGTGGCGGTGCGCGGGATCGACTCGAGAAAGGCGAGCCGCTTCGGCCGTTTGAAGCGCGGCAGGCCGTCGGCGCAGGCGCGCTCGATGCGCTCACGCAGCGCGTCGGCCTCGCCCGACACGCCCACCACGCAGGCGACGAGCTCCGTCAGGCCGCCCTCGCCCGCCGCGCCGATCACGGCGCACTCGCGGACGCCGTCGACCGACGCCACCACGCTCTCGACCTCCGGCGGCGAGACCCACTGCCCGGAGACCTTCAGCATGTCGTCCGTGCGGCCGAGGACCCGAAAGGAGCCGTCGGGGTTCTCGACCGCCTGGTCGCCGGTCGCGAGCCATTCGCCTCGAAAGGCGCGACACGTGGCCTCCGCGCGCTGCCAGTAGCCGGCCGCGATGCTTTCCCCGCGGACGAGAAGCCGTCCGGCGCTTCCCGCCGCGACGGGCACGTCACCCTCGTCGACCACCCGCACCTCGTAGCCGGGGACGGGCCGGCCGAGCGATCCCGGCCTGCATTCGCCGGGCCGGTTCGAGAGGAAGATGTGCAGCGTCTCGGTGGAGCCGAGGCCGTCGATGATGTCCTGGCCGAAGCGCTCCTTCCACGCATGGAAGAGCGCTTCCGGCAGGGCCTCGCCCGCCGAGACGAGGCGGCGCAGTCCCGAAATCGCCTCCTGCGCGCCCGGCGGCGCCTGCTCGAGGAGCGCCCGATAGACCGACGGCACGGCGAAGAAGAGGCTCGGCCGCTCCTCGGAGAGGATCGTCCAGGTCCGCGCCGGCGAGAAGGGCTCCGGCGAGAGCACGGCAGACGCACCGGCGGCGAGCGGAAAGTACAGGCTCGCGCCCAGGCCGTAGGCGAAGAAGAGCTTCGAGGTCGCATAGGCGACGTCGCCGGCGTGCACGCCGAGGATATGGCGTCCGTAGCTCTCCACCGCATGCAGGATGTCGCGGTGGCGGTGAACGACGCCCTTCGGACGGCCGGTGGTTCCCGAGCTGTAAAGCCAGAACGCCGGATCGTCGCGGTGCGTCGGAAAGGGCCCCGGGGAGGCGGGCGCGTCCTCGATCGCCTGCCACAGCGTGCCGGACCGACCGCCGCCCACCGTGAGCACCATCGGGAGCGGGCGCGTCTCGGCCTCGAGCACGTCGGCGACGGCCGCCGTGGTGATCACGGCCCGCGCCCGCGTCTCGCGCACGAAGGGAAGGGAGTCGCCGGGCCGGAGAAACGTGCTCACCAGGACCGGCACCGCCCCGGCCCAGATCGCGCCGAGAAAGGCGTAGACGTACTCGGGACAGTCGGGAAGGATGACGAGGACGCGCTGCTCCTCCTGGATGCCCAGCCGCTCGAACGCCGCGGCCATCTGGCGCACGCGCTGCCTGAGCTCGGCGTAGCCGACGTCGATGCGCTCCCCGTCCGAACGAAAGCGCAGCGCGACGCCAGCATCGTCGCCGCGGCACAGGATCTCCGCAGCGATGTTGAGGTGAGCGGCTTCGTCGCCCGAGGACATCGGGAAAGCGGCGAGCTACTCCTCGTTGTAGCGCACGTACTGGAAGTCGATCGGCTGGTGATTGATGCCGCGCGCGGGCGGGGCGATCCAGCTCGCGAAGTGGCCCGGCTCGAGCACGGGGTGAGCCATGAGGCTCCGGACGTAGGCGCGGTCCGCCTCCGAGGGAAGCCACTGGTCGCGGTAGCGCTCGAACGCCTCGCCCGTGATCTCGCCACCCGCGGGGTCGAAGAAGTGGCCGGCGAACGTCCCCCGATGGCGGTGGAAGCGGCGCGACGGGAGGACGAGCCGCACGCCGGTTCCCTCGAGCCGCCGGTTCCAGCGGTCGAGCGCCTTCTGGCAGTCCTCCACGTAGGCATCCCGCAGGACCTCGTTCATCGCCGAGCGCAGCGGGATCGCCCGGCGCACGAGCCTCCCCTCCTCGTAGACGTCCATCTCGTAGCCGCCCTCGAGCGCGAGGTGGTCGTCGTAGCGCTCGTCCTCCCTCGGCCGCCCCTTGAGGCCGGCCCCGAAGAAGTGCGCGGCGTTGGTCGACACCTCGCTGCCGAACAGGTCGAGCGAGAGCGAGTACCAGAAGTTCAGGTACCGCTGCATGATGCCGAGGTCGAGCGCGCCGGCGGCGCGGGGGTCCGTGCCCGCGCGCAGGCACTCGGCGGTCCGCTCCACGATGCGGCCGACGCCGCTCTCGCCGACGAACATGTGGTGCGCCTCCTCCGTCAGCATGAAGCGGCAGGTCCGCGACAGCGGATCGAAGCCCGATTCGGCGAGCGCGAGCAGCTGATACTTACCGTCGCGATCGGTGAAGGTGGTGAACATGAAGAACGACAGCCAGTCGTCGATCGGCTCGTTGAAGGCGGCCAGGATGCGCGGCTTGTCGGGGTTCCCCGACCGGCGCTCGAGGAGGTCGCGCGCCTCCTCCCGGCCGTCGCGGCCGAAGTAGGTATGGAGGAGATAGGCCATCGCCCAGAGGTGCCGGCCCTCCTCGACGTTGACCTGGAAGAGGTTGCGGAGGTCGTAGAGCGACGGACAGCTCGCCCCGAGACGGCGCTGTTGCTCGACGGAGGCAGGCTCGGTGTCGCCCTGGGTGACGATCAGGCGGCGGAGCGTGTTGCGGTGCTCGCCCGGCACTTCCCGCCACACCGGCTTCCCGTGGTCGTCGCCGAAGCCGATGCGGCGGTCGGCCACGGGTTCGGCGAGGAAGATGCCCCAGCGGTACTCGGGCATGCGCACGTAGTCGAAGTGCGCCCAGCCGCTCGCGTCGACCGACACCGCGGTGCGGAGATAGACGGCGTCGTCCCGGAAGCGATCCGGGCCCATCTCGCGCCACCAGGCGAGGAAGTGGGGCTGCCACTCCTCGAGCGCGCGTCTGAGGCGCTTGTCGGAGGACAGCCCCACGTTGTTGGGGATCGTCTCGTGCAGCTCCACCGCACCCATCGCGCTCAGGTCCTTCGCCGGTCGAGCTCGGGCCGTTGCCCCGCCTTGCCGTAGAGCGTGAGCGTCCCCTTCTCGCCGGTGGCGTTCGGTCGCGTGAAGATCCAGTTCTGCCAGGCCGAGAGCCGGCCGAAGATCTTCGTCTCGAGCGTCTCGGGCCCGGGGAAGCGGAGGTTCGCCTCCATGCCGGTCAGCGCGTCGGGACTCATTGCAGCCCGCTCCTCCACTGCCAAGCGTACCTCGTCCTCCCAGTCGATGTCATCGGGGGCAAAGGTCACGAGGCCGGTATCGCAGGCAGCCTCCGCGTCGAACGGCCCGCCGTGCGAAAGCACCTCGCCGAGGCGGGCCGGCTCGCCGAGGAAGCGCGCCTCGAGCCGCGAGAGACCGGAGCTCGTCGGCAGCGCTCCGCGATTCAGCGGCGAGAGCTCGACCGTGGCAGGCGCATCCCCGCCAGCCAGCATGTAGGCGCGGTCGGCCGCGAGCGCCAGCTCGAGCAGCGAGCCCGCGAACGCCGAGCCCGGGTCGACGAGCGCGAAGAAGGTGCGCGCGGTCAGCTCGAGGCGCTTCAGCACGCGCTTCTGCAGGAGGAGGATCTCGCGCACCAGCCAGTGGCTCCGGTGACGGTCAACGGTGCGGTCGACGGCGAGCACGGCCTTCGCATCACCTTCGGTCCGGAGGAGCACGACGCCGATCTCGGGCTCGTTGAAGCGCAGGTGGAGGAGCGCGTCGTCGAGCTCGCGCCAGGCGGCGATCGCCCAGGCACGCGAGCCGGCCTCGAGGAGAGCCGACGGGCTCTCCGGCTCACCCCGGTCCGGCGCCCGGACGGTGAGCGTGGCGACGCGCTTCTCGCGCCCGATCTCGAGCCGCACCCAGCGGTACTCCATCCCGTGCGCCGAAGGCGCGGCCGAGATGGGCTCCAGCTCGACGCCGGGGCCGGACTTCGGACGGTCGCTCGCCCCGGCAAGCGCCGCGGCCCGCTCGCGCACGCGCGTAGCGAACTGCGAGCTCGGCACCGCCTCGTCGACCAGGCGCCACGCGGCCGCGCGCCTTCCCTTGACGCCCTCGGCCGCCGTCGAGAAGAAGTCGGCGCGGTCGCGCCGGACCTTCCGCTTGTCGACGAGGCGCGTGAGCCCGCCGGTGCCGGGAAGCACGCCGAGGAGCGGCACCTCGGGGAGCGAGACCGCGGCCGAGCCGTCGTCGATGAGCAGGATCTCGTCGCAGGCGAGCGCCAGCTCGTAGCCGCCGCCCGACGCCGTCCCGTTGAGTGCGGCGAGCGCACGGATACCCGACTCCGCGCTCATCTCCTCGAGGTAGAGGCGGGTCTCGTTGGTGAACTTGCAGAAGTTGACCTTGAACGGATGCGAGCTCGAGGCGAGCATGAAGATGTTGGCGCCCGCGCAGAACATGCGCTCGCGGAGCGAGGTCACCACGAGCGCGTGCACCTCGGGATGGGAGAAGCGCAGGCGCTGGACGGCATCGGCGAGCTCGATGTCGACGCCCAGGTCGTAGGAGTTGAGCTTCAGCGCATAGCCGGGCACGAGCCCGGCGCCCTCGTCGACGGCCATCCCCAGCACCGCGACGTCGTCGCGCAGCTCGAGCTTCCAGTGGCGGTAGCGCGACGGATCGGTGGCGAACGAGATCGGGTGCATGGACGCTAGAGGATCCGCGGCAGCACCTCGTCCGTGAAGAGGACGAACGACTCGTGGCTGAGCGGCGCGCACAGGAGGTAGGTGAGGAACATCTCCTCGCGCAGGCGCGCGATCTCGTCGACCACCGCGTCGGGCGTCCCGTACACGATGACGCCGTCGAGGTAGCGCGCGACCGGGTCCACGGGCTGGGCGGACTCGCCGACCGCCACCCCGAAGCCGATCACGCCCGTCAGCGACTGGTGCTGCGGGCCGGTGTAGGAATCCACCAGCCAGCGCGCACCCCGGCGCGCGGTCTCCTCCGCCTCGCGTCGCGTGCGCGCGATCGCGAGCAGGCGTGCCATGGGAATCTCCCGGCCCTCGATCGACAGGCCGCGCGCCTCGAGCTGCTCCCGGTAGAGCTCCCGTTTGTTCGCGATCTCGCGGTGGGAGGAGTGCGGGTCCATCATGATCGTGAAGCCGGCCGCCGCGGCGCGACGGATCGCGTCCGGCGAGGAGGCCGCGAGCCACACGGGCGGGTGCGGCTTCTGCCGCGGCTTCGGCAGCACCTCGATCCCATCGAAACGGAAGTAGCGTCCCGCGTATGTCAGCCGGTCCTCCGTCCACGCGCGGAGGACGATGTCCACGGCCTCGTGGAACCGGGGCGCGCTCTCCTCCGGCGGCACGCCGAAGGCCACGAACTCCGTGCGGTCGAAGCCGCGCCCGGCTCCCCAGTTCACACGGCCGCCGGAGAGGACGTCGAGCAGCGCCACCTCCTCGGCGAGGCGAAGCGGATGGTAGAGGGCCGCCAGCGAGACGGCCGTGCCGATGCGCAGCCGCCGCGTGCGAGCGGCGACATGCGTGCCCATCAGGTGCACGGAAGGACAGACGCTGAAGGAATGGAAGTGGTGCTCGGCGAGCCACACCGCGTCGTATCCGGTGCGGTCCATGATCTCGATCCGCTGGAGCGCGCGCTCGTAGACCGTTTCGATGGCCACGCGCCGCTCGGGCCAGCTGAAGAACTGGAGGACGCCGACTTTCATCGTGTCCCGACGGGTGGCGCCTCCCTCAGTGGACGAGTGCAGCGATCACGGCATCCGAGAGCCGCGACACGCGCTCGAGGTGGAAGCTGTCCTCCATGATGCCGGTCGAGAGGAAACAGAACCCGAGGTCGCGAGCCGGGTCGATCCAGAAGGCGGTCGATCCCGCGCCGATCCCGCCGAACGTCCTGGGGCTCGAGAGGTTGCCGAAGGGCCCGGGGATGATGCCCTCGCCGCGGACGAAGAAGCCGA
Organism: Deltaproteobacteria bacterium; assembly: GCA_005888095.1. Taxonomy (GTDB): domain Bacteria; phylum Desulfobacterota; class Binatia; order DP-6; family DP-6; genus DP-3. Next base: position 20,206 of record VBKF01000150.1, read on the forward strand.
GACCGATCGAGGCTGGGAACGGCACCCAGCCGCGCATCTGCACGGCGTAGTCGAGGAGCGCGTTCGGCTTGTCGCCGGTCCAGTTCCGGGTGGCGAACTCGAGCATCGCGGGCGACAGGATGCGGGCGCCGTCCAGCTCCCCTCCACGCCCGAGCATCTCGACGAACCTGGCAAGGTCGCTGAGGGTGGTGAGAAAGCCACCTGCCGGAATCTCTGCACCAGGAATCGAGAGGAGCGCCCCGATGCCTTCGATCTCGAAGGGGGCAAAGAGTCCCGGCTCGGTGAAGCGCGCGACCACCGGACAAAGGCGCCGGACGAGGTCGGCTCGAGGTCCCAGGCTCGTCTCGTTCATCCCGAGCGGCCGGAAGAGGTCCTCCTCGAGGATCTGCCCGAAGGAGCGCGTGGCGCCCTCCGCCCGTCGCACCATCTCGGCCATGACCGCGTGCGCGACGGCGATCGAATAGTTCACGCGCTCGCCGGGGAGCGACTCCGGCGTCGTGGTGCACGCCCACGCGACGAGCCGCTCGATGCTCACCAGGTCCTCGGGCGGGAGGGCCGGCACGCGGGACGCGATACCGCTCGTGTGCGTGAGGAGATGAAAGAGCGTCATCCGCTCCTTGCCGCGGTTCCCGAACTCCGGGATGAGCTCCGAGACGGGCATCATGAGCCGCAGGTCGCCTCGCTCGATGCGATTCAGCACGATCGTGTTCGTGAACTGCTTGCCGACCGACATCGTCGCGAACACCGCGTCCGACTCGAGTCGCCTGGCGCTCGTCCGCTCGGCAAAGCCGCGGGTGGCGGACAAGGCGACGTTGCCGCCGCGCGTCACGCGGATTGCCGCACCGTCGTAACGCTTGGCGTCGATGTCGGCGTCGATCAGGTGCTCGACGCGGGCCAGGCGCTCGAGGTCGAAGCCGAGATCCTTGGGGTCTGCCTGCGTCATGGTCTGCTCCTCTGACAGCTCCCTAGCAGCGAGAGCCGTCGGCCGAAACCCCGGCCGGAGCGCCGGGATCGGGGAAAACCCCCAGGGGGCTGCGCGGAATCCCCCAACTCTGGCCCTCGCAGCGCGAAATGCCTGGTTGGACGTCGGCAAGCGGACCGGCACCGATGTTGCTCTCTCTCCCACCAGCGGAAAAGTCGATGAGACTGAGACTGCTCGACCCCTTTGCCGTCTTCGTCGTTACGGGACTCTCGATCGGGGTCGTCGCGGGGGTCGTCGTGGGCTGGGGGACCGTCTGCCTGCTCGGCTCATTCCGCCACTCGCATTTGAGCTGGCTGCGCTGGCCAAGGGCAGCACCCTCGTCAGGACCCACACGATCGGGGAAACGGCTTGTCCGCTGCATCCGCTGCAAGCGAAGCGTCTGCATCTGCGACGACGACTAGGCCTCGACGAGCCTCACCATCCCCTCGACGCGCGGCGGCAGCCGCGGGCCATTCGCCGCCCTCAACGACCGTGCCGCAGCCAGTATTCACGGAACGCGCGCAGGCAGGGCAGCGACTCCGAGCGCGCCCGCCCCGACTCGAACGGGGGACCTGCAGGTTCGAAGCCTGACGCTCTATCCAGCTGAGCTACGGGCGCGTGCCGCGAGCGACGCGTACTTATCGCGACGGCTGGCGCGAGTCGAGAGGCCCCGGTGTGCAATGAAGGCGCTCACGCGCTGCGCCGACACACGTGCTACCTCGGGCGGATCGTCGACGCGAGCAGCGCGAAGCTCTCGCCCTTGGTCTTCCCCTTCACGACGCCGACGCCCGCCGCGTACCTCTTCGTCTCCGGCGGCGAATCGGGCAGACGCGAAGTCTCGCGCACCTGGATCGCGTTGTCGAAGCGCCCTGCCGGAAGACGGACCTCCACCCCGATCTTCTTCACCGTCACCGTCTCATCCACGATGGGGAACAGGTCCTCCGGCTTGAAGCTGTCGCCCACCTTGGGGTTGGCGGGCATGAACACGGCCGGCATCTGCGCGTTCCCGGCGTCCGGAGGATCGCTCGGCATCGTCGGCCCGCCGACGAGCCAGCTGCCTTCGTGGCTCGTCACCATGCCGTTGTCGTACTTGTCGACCAGCTCACCGAAGTAGAAGACCGTCCCGTCATCGGCCTGTGCGAAGAAGTTCTGCGAGATCTCCCCCACGTCGCCGCCCTCGAACTCGGTCTCCTGGAGGATGCGGGCCGGCACATCAGCGGCGCCGACGTGGAACGTCCGCGTGCCGTCGAGGTAGAGGTCCACGATGACGCTCGCCGTCGCGCCCTTCTGGCCCCGGAAGACTTTCACGCCGCCCGGTTGGAATGGGTGGTAAGGGTTCGTGATGCTGAGCGGGTTCGCGAACGTGGGCGCCGCCGCGAGGGCGAGGCGCCCCTCGAGAACCATGACCAGTACACCGAGCATGACGCGCATAGGTTGGTTCATTCGGACCGACCTCCTCCGCGGGGTGGCTACAATTGCAGGCGACCCGGGCGCAATCCCGCGAGCGAGTGCCGGGCAGCCCGCGAACCGAGGGTGTTGGTCCTTTCCGAGCGGGGCGGGGCCAGAGTACAAGGCCGATTGCCACACTCACTCGGAACCCCGACGTCCGAGCGACGACGACCGCATGACGGTCCTTGATCCCGAGTTCCCGAACGCCGCGACCGCGTCCTTCATGTTCCGCGGGCAGGGCGTGCATGCGCTCTTCCTGGCCATCCTGCTGCCGGTCGCGTGGGGCCTGGCGGAGCCGGCGCTCGGAGACGGCCGCTGGCTCGGCCTGTCGGACACCGTCTGGTTCGTCCTCGCCGTGGGCGAAGCCGTGCTCCATCAGCTCTACGTCTGGATCGCCTGGCGCGCCCAGCTCGGCCGGAAGCTGTTCACCCGCCTGTTCGGCCGCGGCGACTTCGCGGTCTACAGCGCCATCTTTTACGTCCTGCTGCTCCTCCGCCCGGTCGTGATCGCCGCCGTCTCCGTCGCGGATGCGGGAACCGTGCTGTTGCCGAGCTGGCTTGCGCTCGCCCTCGGCATCGTGCTCCTGGTGCCGTCGCTGTACACCGCCTGGTCCGTGCAGCGATACTTCGGATTCGCCCGCGCCGCCGGCGCCGACCACTTCCGGCGGCGCTACCGCGAGATGCCGCTGGTGACGCGAGGCGCCTTCGCGTGGACGCCGAACGCCATGTACACGTTCGGGTTCCTCGGGCTGTGGGCCGTCGCGCTGTTCGGCCGGTCGCATGCGGGCCTGGTGGCCGCGCTGTTCCAGCACGCCTACATCTGGGTCCACTACGCGTGCACCGAGCAGCCGGACATGGAGCTGCTCTACGGGAACCCGGGCACGTCACGCGGCTGACCGCAGCGATGGCGCAGGCGGCTCCTCCGCACGCGCCGACCGGGACGCGCGTCGCCGCACGTCCCGGTAGCGCTACGCGCGGACGGCGCGCGCGCCGGGGATCGGCAGCCGCACGCAGAGGTGCGCGCCGCTGCCGGAGGTGATGCTTGCGCTGCCCCCGAGCGCCCGCACCCGCTCGCGAATGCCGATCAAGCCCGTCCCCAGCTCACCGTTCTTGCGCTTGGGCGCCAGGCCGACGCCGTCGTCCTCCACCTCGAGGCGGAGCTCGCCGTCCATCGCCGTGAGCGCCACCCGCACGTGACGGGCACCCGCGTGCCGGACGACGTTGGTGAGCGCCTCCTGCGTGATCCGGTAGACCGCGGTCTCGATGTCCGCGGGCAGCCGCTCCGGCACACCATCGGCGGTGAAGGTCGCCACGATCCCGTGGCGCTCGGTGAACTCCTTCACCTGCGAATCGAGCGACGGGAGGAGCCCGTAGTCGTCGAGCGCGGAAGGCCGCAGGCCCTGCGACAGCTCGCGCATCTCGGCGATCGTCTTGGCGACGAGCCGGCGGGCGTCGGCCGCGCGGCTCCGCAGCATCCCCAGGTCCTCGGGACGCTGGCGGTCGAAGAGCCAGAGGTACGAGAGGATGGCCGTCAGCGAGGAGCCGAGCTCCTCGTGCAGCTCGCGCGACACCCGGCGCCGCTCCTCCTCGTGCACCGTCATGAGGCGCGTCGAGAGGGCCGCGAGCTCGTCCTGCCGCTGCGCCAGGCTCGTCCGGAAGCGCTCGATCACTCGCGCGCTCGCCGCGGCCGTCACCACGCCGGCGACGAGCGATCCGATGGCGAGCCCGAAGGGCGCCCCCGGCAAGCCGCGCGAGGACAGGATCGCGCTGACCAGCGCGAAGCCCACGCACATCATCGCCCCGACGAGGACCGTGCGTCGCGTACGCCACGAGTAGAGCGCCGCGCTCCCCATGAGGAGGCAGGTCAGCAGGTTGGCCACGATCGCAGGATAGGTTGGCGTGGCGTACGGCTTGACGTACAGGTAGACGAGCAGGTCGGACGTGAGCCCGAGAACGAAGAGCAGGCTCAGCCGCTCGGCGTAGCGCGTGCCGAGCGAGGTGTAGGTGGCGAGCAGCACGGCGGCCCCGAGGGCGACCGCGAGGCCATAGAACGGCAAGACCTTGAGCAGCGCCCGCGGCTCCAGGTAGTGCACCAGGAGCGGCACGAACAACAGAGTAGAGAGCGCCAGCAGGGCGGCGAGCCGGAGCTGCGGCCGCGGCGTGAGATCGGCGCCGTGGCGTTCGTCCGCCATGTGGGCCGCCTTTATGGCCCTCCGGGCACGGACGCAAGTACCGTCCTATTCCCCAAAAGCCGTGATGCCGTTGCCCCCAGGCACCGTTGGTGCTATCCGGAAGCGGCGGTTGGGTAGGAGAATGGGGCCGTCGCCCGCGCTCGCACGTCGGGTCCTCATCGTCGAAGACAACCCGGATAACCGGTTGGCGCTCCGGACCCTCCTCGAGCTCTGGGGCTACGTCGTGGAGGAGGCGCAGGACGGTGCGGGGGCGATTCAGGTGTTCCTGGAACGTCGCCCCGAGATCGCCCTCGTCGACATCGGGCTCCCGGGCCTCAACGGCTACGAGGTGGCGAAGCAAATGCGGTCGACGCCGGGCGGCAAACCGTTCCTGGTCGCCCTGACGGGCTACGGGCGGACCGACGACCGCCGCAAGGCCCTCGACGCCGGCTTCGACGCGCACCTGGTCAAGCCGGTCGACCCCGACGAGCTCGAGCGCCTGCTCGCCGCCGCCCCTGCGTGATCGCGATACGGGGTTCGTGAGCCTGGTCCTGACCGAAGCGCGGGTGTCGCGCGTGCTCACGCGGACCTCGGGCTTCCTGCGGACCGTCAGCTCGCACTCGCTCCAGCCCTACCGCGGCTGCACGTTCGGCGGGACGCTCTGCGGCGTCGGCTGCTACGTGCAGCACAACCGCTGGGTCACCCGCGGCGCGCCGTGGGGCGGCTTCCTCGAGGTCCGGACGAACGCCGCGGACGCCTATCGCGAGCAGTACGACGCCGAGCGAGCCTGGGCCCGGCGTTCGCGGGATGGCTTCACGATCTTCCTCTCGAGCTCCACCGAACCCTTTCTCCCGCAGGAGGACCGCTTCGGCGTCACGCGGCGAGTCCTCGAGGCGATGTGCGAGCGGGCGCCCGACGGGCTCATCATCCAGACTCACACGGACCGCGTGACGCGCTACCTCGATCTCTACCCACCGCTTGCCGCCGCGACCAGTCTCCGCTTCCACATCTCCATCGAGAGCGACCGTGACCGCCTGCCCGGCCTGCCGCCGCCTGCGAGCTCCGTCGCGCACCGGCTGGAGGCCGCGGCAGCGCTGCGCGCCGCCGGCCTCCGCGTGGTGATCACCGTGTCCCCGCTCCTGCCGATCGCCGAGCCCCGCCGCTTCTTCGAGCGCCTGGCCGAGGTCGCCGATGCCGTCGTCGTCGACCACTTCATCGAAGGCGACGGCACGCCCGGCGGCGCGCGGACGCTTGCCACGCCGCTGCCGGAGGCCATGGCGCGGGTGGAGCCGGCATCGGTGCGGCTCGACTACCGGGATCGGATGGTTGCCGTCGCGGAGGAGGTGATGCCGGGGCGGGTCAGCGTGTCCGTCGACGGCTTTGCCGGGCGTTTCCGTCCGGCGCGCTGACGCCGACTCGGCGGGTGGTCTTGGCAGGGTCCGGCTGTGCAAGTATAGTAGAGTAAAGTATGAGGAAAACCAAGGACGAGTGGTCCCACATCCGACAGCGATATCTCCAGGGTCTCGAATCCACGGGTCTCCGGCTGACGCTTCGCGACCGGACATGGGCGTGCACCGAGAGCGGGCATTGGGTCGCGCTTCCGGGAGGGACCGCCACGAAAGATCCCGACCACTGGTGGCTCTGCTACGACCGCGAGGCGTTCCAGCGGCGTAACGCGCTGGGAGCGATCCTCCTCTGCATGAGCCCCGACGGCTCTTGGCTCGACTTCGGCCTTGCGGCCGCCGTCCTGCGAGAGATCGAATCCCGCCTGCCCGTGGGCCGCGCTCGCCCGCAGCTCAACCTCAACGTGTTCCGGCGCGGGAGCCGCTTCGAGCTGCAGCTGACGGGTGGCCATGCCCCGCTCGACATCACGAGCCGACGCGGCGATCTGTCGTGGCTCGCCGGTCGGGAGCACGCCGGGATGGTGGCCGAGCGTCCTGCCCCGGTCTCCGAGCCCGCACCGGCCAACCCGGAGTCTCGCTTCTTCGCAAAGGTCACGAAGGGGACGCTGAGACCGCTCGATCCGGTCGATCTCGCGGCGGACGGCGTCTACGTGGTGCACGCCCGGAAGGTGGGTGCGGCGCCGGCGAGCGCATCGCTCCGTCGCATCCTCGCACGCGGGGGGCCCGCCGACCTGCCGCCCGACTTCGCCGAGCAGCACGACCACTACGCCCACGGAGCGCCCAAGCGGTGAGCCGTGCCGCGTTCCTCGACACGCTGCACATCCTCGCGCTGGTGAACCCGCGGGACGCATGGCACGCAAAGGCCGTCGAGCTCTCGCATCGCTGGCGTGGTCGGCTCGTCACGACCGAGGCCGTGCTCACGGAGGTCGCGGACGCCCTTTCCCGGCGGCCCTACCGGGCCTGGGCGGTAGAGGCGATCGAGGACCTCCGAGCGGATCCGAACGTCGCGTGCATCACGGTCGACCCTCGCCTGTTCTCGCGGGGATTCGATCTCTACCGCGAACGAGCGGACAAGGACTGGAGCCTGACGGACTGCATCTCCTTCGTCGTCATGCGAGACCGCAAGCTCGGCGACGCTCTCACTGCCGATGTTCACTTCGTGCAAGCGGGGTTCCGCGCGCTCCTGAGAGAGTAGGCGGCCTCCCGAAGCTTGCACGTGACGGGTGGCCCCACTACAGAGGACTCCCATGAGCAACCCGACCGGCCAGGCCGCGATCGACTCCGTGCTGAAGGAGCACCGTGTCTTCCCGCCCCCGGAACATTTCAGCCGCCGCGCCAGCGTGCCGAGCCGCGCCCGCTACGACGAGCTCTACCGGCGCTCGGTCGAGGACCCCGAGGGCTTCTGGGGCGAGATGGCCGGCCGCCTCCGCTGGACGACGCGCTGGGAGCGCGTGCTCGACTGGCAGCCGCCCTTCGCCAAGTGGTTCGTCGGCGGCCGGCTCAACATCGCCGACAACTGCCTCGACCGCCACCTCGCGGGCCCGCGCCGGAACAAGGCGGCCATCGTCTGGGAGGGCGAGCCCGGCGATCGCCGGGTGCTCACCTATCATGCGCTCCATCGCGAGGTGTGCCGCTTCGCCAACGTGCTGAAGGCGCTCGGCGTCCGGGCGGGCGACCGGGTCGGCATCTACCTCCCGATGGTCCCGGAAGCGGCCATCGCGATGCTCGCCTGCGCCCGCATCGGGGCCATCCACGGCGTCGTCTTCGGCGGCTTCTCGGCCGAGGCGCTGCGCGACCGGATGAACGACGCGGAGGCGACCGTGCTGGTCACCGCCGACGGCGGCTACCGCCGGGGCGCCGTCGTGCCGCTCAAGGCGAACGTCGACGAGGCGCTCGCGGGTGTGCCGACCGTCCGGAACGTCGTCGTCGTGCGGCGGACCGGCGAGGCCGTGCCGATGGCGGCCGGCCGCGATCACTGGTGGCACGAGCTCGTCGAGGGCGCCTCGCCCGAGTGCGTGGCCGAGCCGCTCGACAGCGAGCACCCGCTCTTCGTCCTCTACACGAGCGGCACCACGGGGAAGCCGAAGGGCATCGTCCACACCACGGGCGGCTACCTGCTGCACGCGGCGCTCAGCGCCGAGTGGGTCTTCGACCTGAAGGAGGAGGACACCTACTGGTGCACGGCGGACATCGGCTGGGTCACGGGCCACAGCTACGTCGTCTACGGCATCCTCGCCAACGGCGCGACGTCGGTCATGTACGAGGGCGCGCCGAACCACCCGGCACCCGACCGCTTCTGGCGGCTGGTCGAGGACCTCGGGGTGACGGTCTTCTACACCGCACCGACGGCGATCCGCGCCTTCGTCAAGTGGGGCGAGGAGTGGCCGCGACGCCACGACCTGTCCTCGCTCCGGCTGCTCGGCACCGTCGGCGAGCCGATCAATCCCGAGGCCTGGATGTGGTACCACCGGGTCATCGGCAGAGAGCGCTGCCCGATCGTCGACACGTGGTGGCAGACCGAGACGGGCGGCATCATGATCACCCCGCTGCCCGGCGCGATCCCGACCAAGCCGGGCTCGGCGACGCTGCCGCTCCCCGGAGTGGTCGCCGAGGTCCGGAGCCGCGACGGCACGCCCCTGGCGGCGAATCAGGGCGGCTACCTCGTCATCACGCGACCCTGGCCCGGCATGCTCCGCACCGTCTACCGCGACCCCGAGCGCTACCGGCAGCAGTACTGGAGCCAGATACCCGGCGCGTACTTCACCGGCGACGGCGCCCGCCGCGACGCCGACGGCTATTTCTGGGTCATGGGCCGCATCGACGACGTGGTCAACGTCGCCGGGCACCGGCTCGGCACGATGGAGGTGGAGAGCGCGCTCGTGAGCCACGCCGCGGTCGCCGAGGCGGCGGTCGTCGGCCGCCCCGACGAGCTGAAGGGTCAGGCGATCGCCGCCTTCGTCACGCTCGAGGCCGGCCACCAGCCGTCCGAGGAGCTGCGCGCCGCGCTCAAGCAGCACGTCGCCAAGGAGATCGGCGCCTTCGCGCGGCCGGACGACATCCGCTTCACCGACGCCCTCCCGAAGACCCGCAGCGGCAAGATCATGCGCCGGCTCCTGCGCGACATCGCGGCGGGCAAGGAGACGGTGGGCGACACGACCACGCTCGAGGACTACGCCGTGCTCGCCCGCCTGCGCGAGGAGGAAGAGTAGCCCGCCGTGGAGATCGTCTTCACGAACACGCTCTCCGGGCGCAAGGAGCCGCTCGTGCCGCGCGAGCCGGGTCGCGTGCGGCTCTACTGGTGCGGCGTCACGGTCTACTCGCGCTCGCACGTCGGCCACGCGCGCGCGCTGGTCACCGCGGACGTCCTCTGCCGCTACCTCCGCGCCCGCGGGCTCGAGGTCACCTTCGTCCGCAACTTCACCGACGTCGACGACAAGATCATCCGGCGCGCGAACGAGGAAGGCATCACGGCGGCCGCGCTGGCCGAGCGCGAGGTCCGCGCCTTCCAGGAGGACGTCGCGTGGCTCGGCTGCCTCCCGCCCACCCACGAGCCGCGCGCCACGGAGCACATCCCCGCGATGCTGGCGCTGGTCGAGCAGCTCGTCGCCGCGGGGTTCGCGTACGCCGTGCCCGACGGCAGCGTCTACTTCCGGGTCCGCCGCTTCCCGGCCTACGGGAAGCTCTCCCACCGCCGGCTCGACGACATGGAGGCCGGCGAGGAGATCGACCCCGCCAAGGAGGACCCGCACGACTTCGCGCTCTGGAAGGGCGCCAAGCCGGGCGAGCCCTGGTGGCCGAGCCCCTGGGGCCGCGGCCGGCCCGGCTGGCACATCGAGTGCTCGGCGATGGCCACCCGCTACCTCGGGCAGCCGTTCGAGATCCACGGCGGCGGCTCGGATCTCGTCTTTCCGCACCACGAGAACGAGATCGCGCAGTCGGAGGCCGCAGCCGGCGTCCCGTTCGCCGACCTCTGGGTGCACAACGGCATGATCACCACCGGTGCCGAGAAGATGTCGAAGTCGCTCGGCAACATCCTGTCGATCCCCGAGGTGGCCGAGCGCGCTCCGGCGGAGGCGCTGCGCCTTCTCTTCCTCGGCACGCACTACCGCACGCCGCTCGACTTCTCCCCGGCACGGCTCGAGGAGTCCGGACGCGCCCTCGGGCGGCTCTACGAGGCGCTGGCGCGCGCGGACGAGATCGCCGGCGGACCGCCACCCGCCGTCCCCGTCGACGGCGCGCTCGCCAGGCCGCCCTCGCCGTTCCTCGCCGAGTTCTCGGCCGCCATGGACGACGACCTCAACGCGGCCCGCGCCCTCGGTCTCGTGTTCGACCGGGTGCGCGAGCTGAACCGGCTGCTCGATGCCGGTGATCGGGCGGCGGGGGCCGCCATCCGCCGCGAGCTCGCCGCCGTCGCCGCCGCCACGGGGCTCTTCGCCGAGGCGCCGGCCGCGTTCCTCGAGAGCGCACGGCGTCGCGGCCAGGAGCGCGCCGGGCTCAGCGTGGCGGAGATCGAGGCAGCGATCGCCGCGCGCAACGACGCGCGCCAACGCAAGGACTTCCGCGAGGCGGATGCGATCCGCGAGCGCCTGCGCGAGCAGGGCATCTTGCTCGAGGACACCCCGTCCGGCACGATGTGGAAGGCGGGCTAGCTCGCCCGCGTCCCAGACGTAGGACTGGAGGTGGGAGATGAGGGTGGTGGGATGGATGGCGCTCGGCCTCGTGCTGCTCGCGGGAAGCGCGTCGGCGGACGAGATCTACCGCTCGACCGACGCCGCAGGCCGGCCGGTCTTCTCGAACGGCCGCGGGGGGAGCGGCGACGCGCGGCAGGACGTCGCACCGGCGGCGGCTCCCGCGACCGAAGACGCGGAGAACTTCTCCACCGGCGCCTCGCTCCGCCGCCAGGCCCTCGAGCGCGACCTCCGCACGTCGGAGCGCCGTCTCCGTGATCTCGACGCACGGCTCGCCGCCCTCGCGCGCGCGCGCACGCGAAACGCCGGCGGCAGCGAGGCGACGGGCGGCGTGCGCGCCGTCGCCGCCGACGTCCGCTCCGAGGAGGAGCAACGCCTCGCCGCCGAGCGCGAGCAGGTGGCGCAGCACGTCGCGGACGCCCGCGCCGCCTACGCGAAGCTGCGCGAGGAGGTGGCGGCGCGGCTCGGCGGCACGCCGAGCTGGTGGATCGAGCTGCGGTAGCTCAGCGCAGCAGCGTCGCCATCAGCGCCAGCTCGTCGCCCAGCTGGCGGGTGATCAGGAAGTTCTGCCGGACGTGCTCGCGCCCGGCGGCACCGAGCCGCGTGCGGAGCTCGGGGTCGGCGAGCAGCTGGCGCGCCCGGAAGGCCGCCCCCTCGACCGAGTTCACGGTGAAGCCGGTGACGTCGTAGATCACCTGCGCGGCGATCCCGCCCGCGAAGCCGCCGATCACCGGCTTCGACTTCCACATCGCCTCGGCGACGCCCAGGCCGAAGCCCTCGCGCGTGGACTTCTGGAAGACGATGGTCGCGGCGTGCTGGAGCGCGTTCACCTCGCGGCGCGCCTGCGGCGGCAGCTCGAGCACGTGCAGGTCGGGATCGTGGCTGGCCGCCTCCCGGACGTCCGCCGAGAGCTCCACCCCCGCGGGGTCGTCGCTCTCGGCGCCACCCACGAGCACGAGCCGGCACTCGTGCTGCCGCTTGACCAGCCGGTAGGCGTCGATGACGCCGAGCGGGTCCTTGAACCGGTCGAAACGCGCCACCTGGAGCAGGATCGGCTTGTCGCGCGGCACGCCGAGACCCGACAGGATGGCGTCGATCTCGGCCGCAGGGAGCTCGCGGTTCTTGTCGCTCAGCGGGTCGATCGACGGATAGATCAGGAACTGCGGGATCGGCAGACGCTGCGCGAAGCTCGGCAAGGAGAACACGGCGGCGTCGAACTTCACGACGAACTGGCGGAGGAACGTCCAGGCGCGGCGCTGCGGCCGTGACACGTCGAGGTGGCACCGCCAGACCCAGGCACCCTCCGGAGGGCGGGCGTCGACCAGGCCGGCGGGCAGGACGTCGTGGGTCACGACGATGTCGGCCCCGAGCTCGAGCGCACTGGCGTGGCCGCGGGTGAAGGCGCGGAACTCGTCGAACGTCTCGGGCGGCAGCCGCTCCTCGTCGCCCTGGAGGGCCGCGTGGAGGCGCGCGCCGACCTGTGGCGCCTCCTCGCCGTCGAGGCTCTCCCAGGCGGCGTCGACTCCGGCTTCCTCGAGCAGCGGCACGAGGCGGCGAAGGATCTCGGCCACTCCGCCGACCTCCCGGCTCGTGCTGACGTGCAGCACCCGCCGCCCGCGCACGCGCTCCGAGAGGCGGCGGAGGAGCTCGACGGTCCCCGCGGGGGCGACGTGCCGGTAGTCCTCGAGGGTCGGCACGGCTTCGGTCATGCGCCGGCGAGGACCTCGTCGGCCAGCGCGACCAGCCGGTTGCGCAGCTCTTCGAGGCTCTGCTGGTACGGGTTCAGGCGGCCCATGCGCGCCGCCAGCTCGGGCAGCTTCAGCTGCTCGTCCACCCAGGCGGCGAAATCGCCGCGCCGCCGGCCCTTGCGGCCGCGCGCCTCGACGAGGTGCAGGTAGACGGCGCCCGTGTCGAGCGTCGCGAGGGCGTCGCGGAACTCCCGGAGCGTGCGCACCTTCACACCCGTCGGGATCTCGAGCACGCGCGACTGCATGAAGTAGAACGGCTCGCCGAAGCCGAACATGATGCGCGGCACGGAGCGCAGCTGCGCGAGGTGGTCGTCGATCAGGCTCACGACCTCGGCGCGCAGGCTTTCGAGGTCCGGGAAGTCCTGCGGGTCGATGATGCCGAGCTTCTCGCCGAGGACGCGGTCGCGCACCTGGATCGCGGCCCAGGTGGCGAAGTCGTTCGGGTACGCGCCGGGGAGGCCGCGTTGGCGGAGGCTGAAGCTGTGGGTGTGGAAATAGATGCTGTCCACCGGCACCTCCTCCAGGTGCTCGAGGAGCTCGCGCTCGTCGAAGGCGCGACGGCCGAGCATCTCGCGGAGCTCCCAGCAGCTGTGGAAGTGAAAGGGCGTCCGCGCCGTCCGCTCGTTCATCGCGCCGCCGCTCCGGGCGCCTCGGGGGCGATCCGCAGGCGCTCGCACAGGCGGGTCACGGGCAGCGCCGAGCGGACCGCCGGCGGCGCCTCCCGCCACCACGCGAGCGCCCGCACCTGGGCGCGGCCGAGATCGAGCACGACGGCGGCCGCCTCGGCCAGGTCGAGCAGGCCGAGCGCCTCCTGGGCTCCCTCGGGCAGCCCGACGATCCGCTCCTCGAGGGCCTGGGCGAGGCGTCGGGCCAGCCAGCGAGCCGGAAATACGACCCCGCGGGCCCGCAGGGACGCCGCCCGCGACTGCAGCGGCCCGAGTGCTGGCGGTGTCGCCGCGACCCCCGCCGCGATCTCCTCGGCGGCCTCGTACCCGAGCAGCATCGCGAGCTCCAGCGGCAATGGCGTGTCGGCGGCGAGCAGCGGCTCGAGGATGGTCCGCAGCCGGGCCAACGCGCCGTGGCGGCTGGCACGCGCGACGCTGGCGCCCTCCCGCGCCACCGCCTCGACGAGATGTTCGCGCTGCACGCCGAAGAGGCTCGCGAGCGTGAAGCGCGAGTCGCCCACCTGGCACGACGGCGTGCCATCCGCGGCGCGCACCGCCACCACGCGCAGCGCCGACAGGGCGCCCGTCGCGAGCTCGGCGACCCGCACCTCGGCCTCGAGCTCGCCGCCCGCGGGGGCGGCGGAAAAGCCGAGCTCGTAGCCCGGGACGCGCGGCGGCTGACCGAGGACGGCCAGCAACGCACCGCTCGCCGCCACGCGCGCGGGCGTCGCCGCCCGCCCACGCGCCGCGCGCCGGTAGAGGTCGGCGCCGCCCTCTCCATTCGCGTTGCTGCGCGCCGGGGCCAGCCGGTCGACGAACCCGTCCTCCAGCCGCCGGCCGAGGGCCTCGGCGAGCTCGATCGTCCGGGCCGCGTAGCGCATCACCTGCACCGGCTCCAAGCCCGCGAGGTCGTCGAAGAACCAGCCGCAGCTCGTCTGCATGAGGAGCGCATGGCGAGCGAGCTCGAGCGCGCGTCGCGTCAGCACGGTGGCCGCCGGGGAAAGCCGCCCGTTCGCCTCGTCGGCGAGGAAGCCCGCGGTGCGGCTGGGATCGAGCACGCACTCGACGTAGCGGTCGCGCGCGCCACACGGGTCGTGCAGGACCTCGCCGGCACGGGTCTCGTAGAGGATCGCCGTCTCGTTGCGCAGCCAGTCGATCGCCTGCCGGAGCGGCGCCCGCCAGGCCTGGCTCCCGCCGGCCGGGCCCGCGACCCGGCAGCCGCAGTCCGCTCGCCAGCGCTCCACCCCGTGCGGGCAGCTCCACGACGTCCCCTCGATGATCTCCACCTCGTGCGCCGGCGGATGCGCGTCGCGGAAGGCCGCCGGGCCGACCAGCTCGACCTCGCGATCTCTGCGCAGCACCCGCAGCGCGGCCGCGAGCGCCATCTCGCCGAAACGGTGATGATGGCCGTAGGTCTCGCCGTCGACCGCGATGGCGACGATGCTCCCATCATCGTCCAGCGCCGCACGCAGCCGCTTGGCGAGCTCGACGCCGTCGCCCAGGAGCGCACCGAATGCGACGCCGTGCGACAGCGCCGCGTGACGGAAGACCACGTCGACGAAGCCGCCGCCGGGCAGGAGGCAGCGGTAGAGGCGGCTGACGTCGAGCGACTCCGGCGTGACCGGCGTCCAGGCCGCGTCGTCCGCGCCCAGCGGCCGGATGCGACGGGCCTGGTGAGGCGCGAGCAAGGTGAGCGTGATGCCGGCCTCCGCCAGCGCCGCGAGGGCCGTGCGGTCGACCGCCATCTCGGGCAGCCACATCCCCTCCGGCGCGCGCCCGAAGCGGTGCTCGAAGTCTCGCCGCCCCCACCGGACCTGCGTGCGCACGTCGCGCGGCGTCGAGAGCGGCAGGATCGGGTGCCCGTAGGCCGACGCCCACGCATTGCCGTGACCGGTGCGCGCCTGGCTCGCCACGTCGGCCCGCCTGAGGGCGGCGAACACCTCGGGCGCATGCGGCTCGAGCCAGGAGAGCAGCGTCGGACCGAAGTCGAAGCTCGTCCACTCGTAGCAGTTGACGAGGTCACAGAGCCGCCCCGCGCCGTCGAGCACCCGCGCCTCGGCGTTCGGCGCGTAGCACTCGCGCGTGATGCGCGTGTTCCAGTCGCGGTCCGGCGCCGCCGACGCCTCGGGGCCGACCACGCCCAGCCACGGGTGCTCGCGGGGCGGCTGGTAGAAGTGACCGTGCAGGCAGAGTGCGCGCACGGGTGGGTATTTAGGCGGCATTCCGGCGGGATGGTCAAGCGTCGCACGAACCCGCCAGGCTCGAATGCGTGTTGAACGCTGGTAGACAAGCCGCTAAGAAGGGCCGCCGCACTGCGTGTGCGACGCGGGGAGAGGACATGCGACACACCGGCCGTCAGCTCTCGCTCGCCTTCGCCGTCCTGGCCCTCGGCCTCATGGGGATGGGCGGGCTCGGCGGCGGTCGCGAGACGGGATTGCCGCAGCGAGAGTTTCGCGCCACGTTCACCGACGTCGACGGTACGCGCGTCGAGGCGACGCGCGTGACCGCGGGCGGCGACACGAACCTGGAGGGCGAGATCGGCCGGGGGCGGCTGCGCGTCCCGTTCGACAACATCGGCCGCATCCGGCTCGAGCCGCCGGGCGAGGATCGCGACCGCATCAAGGCGGAGGTCGTCCTCCGGGAGGGCGAGCCGGTGACGCTGCTCGTGCGCAGCTCGACCACCTTCTATGGCCAGACGCCGAGCGGGGCGTACCAGATCCGGGCGCGCGACCTGAAGTCCATTGACTTCACCCGCTAGGAGCGCGACCCAAGACTTCTTGGGTCGCGGGCACGGACGCGAGCATGTGGCGCTCGCGGCACGTGCGACCGCCGTGCCGCGGCTGGCGAAGCCAGCACGGCAGAACGGACACGCGCCGTTCCAGAGGTCTCGCGGTGCTCATGCGTACCGGTTGGCGATTGGGCCGGTCTGCGGCGGCCGTGGAAACGCGCGTGTTCGTCTGCCGCGCTGGCTTCGCCAGCCGCGGCAGGACAGTCGGGCGTGATCCCGACGGAACACCCTCGCGTCCGGTTCGCGACCCAAGATGTCTTGGGTCGCGCTCCTAGACGCGCGGCCCTCCTCGTCGCGTGTCTCCTGACGCTCGCGCGTCCCGCGAGCGCCCTCGACGTGAAGCTCTGGCCGCTCTTTCGCTACGCGCACGACGAGGCAAACGACGTCGTCCGCTGGAGCGCGT
Organism: Deltaproteobacteria bacterium; assembly: GCA_005888095.1. GTDB lineage: Bacteria > Desulfobacterota > Binatia > DP-6 > DP-6 > DP-3. The sequence goes on from VBKF01000150.1 coordinate 36,481, forward strand.
TCGGCCCGATCCTGGAGTTCACCCGCACGCCCGAGGCGCGTGACCTCCGCATCCGCCCGCTGCTCTGGCTCCGCCAGCAGCGCGGCGGGGAGCGCGACGACCAGGCCGACATCCTCTTCCCGCTCATCTCGACCCGCTGGCAGAACGGCTACCAGACCTTCCGCTTCCTCCTCTTCACGTACAGCAACCGCCCGGCGCCCAAGCCGGAGACCCGCGCGCCCACGTGGGCGACCCGCTTCGAGCTCTTCCCCTTCGTCTTCTACCGCTCCAGCCCCGCGCTCGGGACCTACTTCGGCGTCCTGCCCTTCTACCTCGACATGCCCGACTTTTACGGCTTCGAGCGCGTCCGCGTGGTCCTGTTCCCCGCGTACCTCCGGCTCACCGAGCCGCGGCTCGAGCGCCGCTTCTTCCCTTTCCCGTTCGTCTCGACCGTCGGCGGACCTGCCGGGCGCGGCTTCCGGCTCTGGCCCGTTTACGGGCGCAAGGAGACGCTCGGCACCGAGCGGACGAGCTACATCCTGTGGCCGTTTCACATCCGGCGCGAGCGGCTCGTGCCGGGCTACGGCTGGGAGCGCACGCGTGTCGACTTCCCGTTCGTCGCCGCCATCGACGGCGCCGGCCGCCGGAGCCGCTTTTACGGCATCTTCCTCTACACGCACACCGTGGACGAGCGGCAGGCGTACGAGGGGATCGGCAGCCCGTTCCCGTTCGTCTATCGCGAGCGCGCCCTCGGCGAGACCGAATATCGCATCTGGCGCTTCGCCCCGTTCTATGGACGTGCCGACCGCCCGCCCGTCTCGTCGCGCTTCTACGCGTGGCCGGCCTACCGCGTCCGCCGCCAGGACGTGGAGGACTTCCACTACGAGCGCGACGACGCCATGCTGGTCCTGTGGCGGCGGCAGCGGCAGTCGAACGAGACCTCCGGGCACCGCGAGCGCCTCTCGACGCTCTTCCCCGTGCGCCGGAGCGTCGAGGTTGACGGGCGGCGGTCCGGACAGATGCCGGCGCTCTTCGACAGCGTGTTGCCGAAGAACCGCGGGGTGCTCGCCCTGTGGGCGCCGCTCTACGGACTCTACCGCTGGGACACCGAGCCGGATGGCGCCCGCGCATGGAACGTGGCCTGGGGGCTCGTCGCGCGCGAGCGGGACCGGCTGGTCGGCCCCTGGCATCTCGAATGGAGCCACGACCATGGCGGTTGAAGCCGTCGGCCGCGTCCCCCGACGCCCCGGTCCGGTCGGGCGCCTGGGCGCGGGCATCCTCGACCTCCTCCAGGTGCTGGGCGAGGCGGCCTCGCTCTTCGCGGCGGCCGTGCGCGCCTCGGCCTTCGCGCCGATCGACCGGCAGCGGGTGGTCGTGCAGATGGTCCGCGTCGGGACGGACACCCTGTCGATCGGCGCCCTCCTCTCGATCTTCGTCGGCATGGTGCTGGTCGTGCAGGCCGCCGATCAGCTGCGCGACGTCAACGAGAGCGTGCTCGGGCCGATCGTCGGCCTGGCGATGACCAAGGAGCTCGGCCCCGTGATGATGGCCTTCCTGCTCGCCGGGCGCGCCGGCTCGGCGATGGCGGCGGAGCTCGGCTCGATGACCGTGTACGACGAGATCAACGCGCTGCGCACCATGGACATCGACCCGGTTCGCTTCCTGGTCATGCCGCGCTTCGTCGCCGCCACGCTCGCCCTTCCCCTCCTGATCCTCTACTCGGATTTCATCGGGGTGTGGGGCGGTGCGGTGGTGGTCGCCATCGACCCGGCGATCAAGCTCACGGTGAACGAGTACTTCGCGCGCATGCTCGAGTGGGTGCACCTGAGCGACATCCTGATCGGGCTCGTGAAGGGCCTGATCTTCGGCATGATCGCCTCGATCCTGCCCTGCACCTTCGGCCTCCGGACACGCGGCGGCACCGAGGGGATCGCCACCGCCACCACGGCGGCCGTGGTGTGGAGCTTCATCCTGATCCTCGTCTTCGACTTCCTGATCGTGCGCGGGAGCTTCGCCGCCGGCTGATGGGCGCGGGGGCGCGAGAGACGCCGCAGCGGGGCGTCGCCGTGGAGCTCCAGGGCCTGCGCCGGTCGTACGACGGCTTCGACGTCCTGCGCGGCGTCGATCTCTCCGTGCGGGCCGGCGAGCTGCTCGCCATCGTCGGCCAGAGCGGCACGGGGAAATCCGTGCTGCTCCGCCAGATCATCGGGCTCGAACGTCCCGACGCGGGCCGCATCGTTATCGGCGGTCTCGAGCTCCCGCGCTACCTCGCGATCGCGCCCGAGGAGAAGCCCTTCCGCATCGCCATGGTCTTCCAGAGCGCGGCGCTGCTCGCCTCCCTCACCGTGGCCGAGAACGTGGGCCTCAGGCTGCGCGAGCGCCGGCGCCACTCCGCGGCGGAGATCGAGGCGATCACGCGCCGAGTCCTCGCCGACGTGGAGCTCGAGGGCACCGAGGACAAGCTGCCGAGCGAGCTCTCGGGCGGGATGCGCAAGCGCGTCGCGATCGCGCGCGCGCTGGCGATCGACCCCGAGCTGATCCTCTACGACGAGCCGACCGCCGACCTCGACCCGATCCTGACCCAGCAGATCGGCGAGCTCATCCGCCGCATCCGGACCACCCGCGGCTCGACGCAGATCATCGTCACGCACAACCTGCCCCTGGCGCGCGCGATCGCGGACCGCATCGCCGTCCTCGACCGGGGGCGCATCGTCGAGTGCAGCACGCCAGCCGAGCTCGCCGAGAGCCGCCAGCCGCTCACGCGCGAGTTCCTGCGGGCCGCCGCGCTCGGCCTCTAGGAGATCGCCATGCTCACGAGAGAACAGCGGATCGGGGCCTTCTTCGTGGTCGGCATCGTCCTGCTCTTCGTCGCCATCGAGCTGACGCTCGGGCTCGGGCTCCTCCGGCGGCGCTACCCCCTCTATGCCACTTTCCGCGACGTGCAGGGGCTCGACAGCGGCGCCGACGTCCGCCTGGCCGGCATCAAGGCGGGCCGGGTGGACGGGATGCAGATCGAGCAGGGCCACGTCCGCGTCACGCTGCTGATCAACGGCGGCCTCGTCGTGAAGAAGGATTCGCTGGCGCGTCTAGACTTCCGGGCCCTCAGTGGCGAGCGCTTCGTCTCCCTCACGCTCGGCACGCCGACCGCCAAGCCCGCCGAGCCGGGCGACACCCTCGAGGGCGAGACGCCGGCGAGCTTCTCCGACGTCGTCGACCAGCTCTCGGGCGTCGCCCAGAACGTGAACGAGCTGGTCACGAGCCTCAACGCCAACTCGCAGCGGCTCCTCACCAACCTCGCCGACCTGATCGAGCAGAACCGGAGCGAGCTCGACCAGATCGCCGAGAACGTCGCCTCGATCACCGGCAAGCTCGACCGCGGCACCGGGACGCTCGGGCTCCTGCTGAACGACTCGAGCCTCTACGACCGCGCCAGCGCGGCGCTCGGCGACGTGCGTCAGGCGGTGCAGGACATCGGCCAGGTGACGCACGACCTGTCCGAGGGCCGCGGCACGCTCGGCAAGCTCATCCGCGAGGACGGGGGCCTCTACGCGCAGGTGCGCGAGACGGTCGACCACCTGAACGAGTCGGCGCGAAACGCCGAGGAGATCACCGCGAGCCTGCGCGATGGCCAGGGCACGATCGGCAAGGCGCTGACCGACGACACGCTCTACTCGACGGGCGTCGACGCGCTGCGCAGCATGAACCGGGCGACGCAGTCGGTGGAGGACCAGGCGGCGATCTCGGTGCTCGGAACCATCGTGACGAGTCTCTTCTAGGGGAGACGGTTTGTGCAACAAAGTGCTTGCCAGCTAGCAGGCGACGGGGGTATAGCCGGGCCACGAGCTTTCGATGCGGTCTCCGACCCGGCTGCTCGCCATCTCGCTCCTCCTCGGGCTCGCCCGGCTTGCCGCCGCCGCATGCGGTGATCACCCGCTCGACGCGGCGGAGATGACGGCGGCCCGTGCGGCGGGCGACCTGGCCTGCCCCTGCGTCGAGTACGCGGACCATGCCGCCTACGTGGGCTGTGTCGCCACCGAGGCCGCGCAGCGCACCGCAGCCCACGTGCTTCATCCGCAGTGCAAGCGGGCGCTCGTCAAGTGCGCCGCCCGGTCCACCTGCGGCAAGTTCGGCCTCGTGACCTGCTGCCGCACGACGGCCGCGGGCGTGACGAAGTGTCGGGTGACGCGGGACGCCGCCCACTGCACGCGGCCACGACACGGTTCCGCCTGCGTCGGCCGGACGGCGAGCTGCTGCGACGCGTGCGGTGCGGGCGGCTGCAGCAGCCACACGACGACCACCACAACGACCCTGCCGGTGAGCTGCGCGAGCGCGGCCGAGGACACCTTCGATACGATCCAGCAGCGCATCTTCGGCTACCATGGCTGCGCCGTGAGCTCGTGCCATGGGCCGCTCGCTCAGGGCAACCTGGATCTGCGCGACGGCGCCGCCTACGGGAGTCTGGTCGGGGTGCCGGCCGTCAATCCCGTTGCGGCCCGCGCCGGCAAGCTGAGGGTCGCGCCCGGGAATGCGGCCGCGAGCTTCCTCTCGCAGAAGCTGCACGGCACGCTCGCGACCGGCGAGGGCGCTCGGATGCCGTACGTCGGCACATCACTCACGCCGGCGGAGCTGGCCTTCGTGGACGCCTGGATCACCGCCGGCGCGGCGCAGACGGGGATCGTCCCCCAGGTGCCCTGCCTGCCGCCGCTCGAGTACGTCCCCGCGGAGGCCCCGGCGCCGCCGGCCGGGGGCTACCAGATGGTGCTCGACGGGCCCTGGCTCCAGCCCGGTCAGGAGCAGGAGGGCTGCTTCTGGATCCCGGTACCGAGCTCGACCGATTTCTACACCGGCAAGTGGGAGTTCGTGCTGAATCCCGGGACGCATCACTTCGCCGTCTACACGAACCGCGACGACGTGCCGTCGCCGCCCGAGGGGCAGTGGCTCCTGAACGACTTCGGCTGCTACCGCGAGGCCAACTACGGCGCCACCCTGAGCGGGACGCCGCAGGCGCCCTACTACGTCGATGCGTACCCGGCGGGCGTCGCCCGCGTGCTCCGCGCCGGCAGGTTCATCGGGCTCAACGCCCACTATCACAACGGCTTCGACGTCCCGATCCAGATCAAGGTGTGGACCAACATCTACCCGTATCCCGGCACGCCGCAGCACGTCGCGCAGACCCTGACCTCACTCGACACAACCTTCACGATCGACGTCGCGCCCTTCACGCAGAAGGCGCAGCACGGCCGGTTCGTTAACGACCTCGGCAAGCCGATGTCGTTCGTCAACCTGAGCGGCCACATGCACAAGCGCGGGCTCCGGTTCACGGCCTGGCGGTCGAACGGCGCGAAGCTCTACGAGAACTTCGACTGGGCGCACCCGCTCGTCGTCCTCTACGACCCGCCTCTCGTGCTCGCGCCCGGCGACTGGATCGACTACGAATGCCTGCACGACAACGGCGTGACGCGCCCCGTGAAGCTCGACGCCTTCGGCAAGCCCACGCACCTCCGGTTCGGCGTCACCACCGACGACGAGATGTGCATCCTGCCGGGGGTGTACTACACGGACTGAGGCGTCGCGCGCCCGCGCGACTCTGCTTCGAGCGATCGCTCCGTTCGCCTCACGCCGAGCTGCGTGATGAGGAGCGCCGCGCCCGTCATCGCCACGCCCTTCAAGAAGAAGGACGTCTGGATCCGCTGCATCTGCTCGTCCGGCGCGGTGAGCATGGCGACGCCGTGCACCGTGATCGTCACGGGGACGAGGAAGACGACGATCAGCCACGCTCCGAGACACGGGTAACGATTCGTCGCGATCAAGGTCGCGCCCACGAGCTCGACGACGGCGGAGGTCATCACCCAGAACGTGCGGAACGGAATGGCGGCAGGCATCAGGGCCACGAACCTGTTCAGATCCGTGAAATGGGCGACGCCGGAGAGGAAGAAGATGAGCGCGAACATCACCCGCCCGGCGATGGCGATCGCCGGGTGGAGCACGACGACGTCGTTCCGTTCCATTGAATCAGGCCGCTACAACGACGACTGACATGAAGCAATGGAGCGCGCCCCAAACGCGGGCGCGCCGGGCGACGAGCCCGGCGCGCCGGTATCCTCAGAGCGACAGCGTCCCGGTCCGGATCAGATACGCGAGCCGCGCTCGCTGCTCGGGCTTGAGGACCGCGTGGATGCGGCCGAGCGACTGGATGAGCACGTCGCGGAGCCGCTCGGCGCTCCGCACGCGGAGCGTCGCTCCATCGGTCGCCTTTTGCTGATCGAAGGTCTCGCCCGCGATCGCGTCGGCGAGCGCGGCGACAGCCCGGCGCCCGTCGACCTCGGCCTGCGCGCGCTCGGTCTTGAGCTCGTTCAGGATGCGGGCCAGCTCGGCCACCTGCTGCCCGTCGAGCTGGAGCTTGTAGGCGAGGAAGCGAAGCGGCCGCCTGACGCCGAAGGCGCCGGCGCCCAGGTCGCCGTGGTCGGGCGGGGCCGCCCAGCGGGCGCCGTGCGCCATCGATCCGCAGCCCGCATGCACGGCGTACTCGCGGGCGGCGTGGCGGGATCGCCACCAGTGCATCATTCCTGGATGCATGTCGTTCTCCTCTCGCGGGGGCTTGTCGCTCCCGGCGGGGCTGGACGCGTGGGCGAGATGCCTCACGCCTGAATGCGTTCTCAAATAGCGCACGGCGGATGCGTGTCAAGTGACAGGCGGGGCGCCGGCCGCAAACCCACACCTGGCGGGCGTCCCAGTGTGCCCCATCGTGCGCGGCCGCCGCACAAGACCGCGCATCCGATCCACGTCACGTTGCGCGCCACGGCCGCCGTTCGCTGCCTCCGTGCCGACCGGGTCTTCCCGGCCGTCCGCCGCGCGCTCGCCGCCGCCTCCCACGAGGGGTTCCGGATCATCGAGTTCTCCGCCCAGGACGACCATCTTCACCTCTTGGTCGAGGCCGAAGACGGAACGTGCCTGTCGCGCGGCATCGCAGGGCTCGCGATCCGCGTCGCCCGCACCGTGAACCGTGCCCTTGGACGCCGCGGGGCCGTGTGGTCCGACCGATTCCACGCCCGGGCCGCCACCACGCCGCGCGCCGTCCGCAACGCGATCGTTTACATACTCATGAACCGGAGGAAACACGCCCATTGCGAACAGGGGCTCGATGCGTGCTCGTCGGCGCGCTGGTTCACCGGCTGGCGCGACGGACCCGTGCCGTCCTCCACGGAGCTTTCACCCGTTGTCAGGGCACGCACGTGGCTGGCGGCGGTGGGTTGGCGGATGCACGGGCTCATCGGGATCGATGAACGCCCGCGCACCGGACTGCGACCTGCCTCGTGGTGCCGCTGACCATCCACGGTGGCCGCAGCCACTCTGGCGGTAGATCCTTCTCAACCATGACACCCCACATAGCGGCCGATCCGGTGACGGCCGGCCGCCCGCCGGGCTTGTTCACCCCACCATCGTGAGGCCGCCCGAGACGCTCAGCACCTGCCCGGTCACGTACGCCGCCTCGTCGGAGGCGAGGTAGGCGACGGCGCCTGCCACGTCCTCCGGCCGGCCGAGCCGGCGGAGGGGAATGCCCCGTCGCATCCCCTCGAGGATCTTCGCGCCGCCCTCGCCCCGCATCACGTCGGTGAGGAGCTGCGTCTCCGTCGGGCCGGGGCAGACGACGTTCACGGTGATCGCGTGACGGGCCACCTCGCGCGCGAGTGCCTTCGAGAAACCGATGACGCCCGCCTTGCAGGCGGAGTAGACCGACTCCCCGCTGCTGCCGACGCGTCCCGCGTCGGACGCGATGCTCACGATGCGCCCGCCGCCGCGCGCCGCCATGCCCTGGAGCACGGTGTGCGTCGTGTTGAGGACCCCCTTCAGGTTGACGGCGATCAGGCGATCCCAGAGCGCCGGGTCGCTGTCGACGAAGAAGTGCAGCCGCTCCCATCCGGCGTTGTTGACGAGGACGTCGATCGGCCCGAGCGCGTCCTCGAGCGTCGCGACCGCGCGGCCGACGGCCTCGCGGTCGGCGACGTCGGCGGCCGCGGCCGAAGCGCGCCCCCCGGCCGCCCGGACCTCTGCCGCGACCGCTTCGGCGCCCGCGCCGTCGAGGTCGAGGACCCCGACGGCGAGGCGGTCGCGCGCGAGCCGCAGCGCGATGGCCCGGCCGATGCCGCGCCCCGCGCCGGTGACGAGCGCGACGGAGTTCACGCCGCTACCCGCGGCTCGGCAGCGCCGCCGTGAAGCTGCCGCTCACGGCGACGTCGCCCTTCTGGTTGACGGCCTGCACCTCGCCGTCGATCCGCCGCTCGCCGTCGGCGTCGTACTTCCGCGTCACCTTCCCTGTCGACATGATGGTGTCGCCCGGCCAGACGCGCGTGGCGAAGCGGACCTTGAAGCGGCGGAGGTTCTCCGGCCCGACGAAGTCGGTCACGCAGCGGCCGACGAATGCGGCGGTCAGCATGCCGTGGCCGAACACGCTCGGCTGGCCGGCCATGTGGGCGAACTCCTCGTCGTGATGGATCGGGTTGAAGTCGCCGGAGGCGCCCGCATAGCGGACGAGATCCGTCCGGCTCAGGTTCTCGACCACGACGGGCGGCAGCTCGTCGCCCTCGTTCACGTCCTGGAAGAAGCGCGCCATGCTCACCCCTGCACGGCGCCCTCGGTCTGGATGAGGGTGCTCCGGCTGTAGGCGGCCACCTCGCCGCGCTGGTTGGTGAACTCGGTCTCGGTGATGACGAAGAGCATCTTCCCGCCCCGCTTGCCCTCCTTCTCGAAGACGTCCTTGGTGCGCCCGCGGGCCGTGAGCACGTCGCCCGGGCGGATCGGCTTCAGGTACTCGAACTCCTGCTCGCCGTGCAGCAGCCGGCGGTAGTCGAGCTTGAGGCTCCGCGCGCCGCCCATGCCGCCCTCGATCCAGTGCGCGATGGTCATGAGGAAGGTGGGCGGCGCGAGCGCGGCGTCGCCGGCGTACGCGGGGTTCGCGTCCTTGATGGCGCGCGCGAACTCTCGGATCTTCCCGTACTCCACGCGCATCGTGATGGGCTCAGACCAATTGGATTCTGGGGGCCCGTGCGGTGCTCGCTCGCTTCGCTCGCTGCGCTCCTCCGATGCCCCCAGACCCCGCGCCGGGCTCGGCGAGGCCTCGCCCGGCTTCCCTTTGTCGGTCTTGAGCTCGTTCATAGGCCGATCAGCTGCGCGACGATCTCGCGGTTCCAGGTGGCGTCGCCGAAGGTCACCTCGGAGCTCTTCGCGCGCTTGAAGTAGATGTGCATGTCGTGCTCCCAGGTGAAGCCGATGCCGCCGTGGATCTGGATGCCCTCGCCGGCGGTGTGGCGGTAAGCGTCGGAGCAGTAGGCCTTGGCCATCGCGGCGGCGAGCGGCGCCTCGGGCACGTCGTTGGCGACCGCCCAGGCGGCGTAGTAGGTGGCCGACTTCGAGCTCTCGACCTCGACCAGCATGTTGGCGCACTTGTGCTGGATGGCCTGGAAGCTGCCGATCGGGCGGCCGAACTGCTCGCGGACCTTGGCGTAGTCGACGCTCATCT
>VBKF01000151.1 GCA_005888095.1 Deltaproteobacteria bacterium
CCTGCGCATCAACGTGACCGGCGTCGGTCAACATCCGGTCCACTCGGTCAAGCTGCATCTGCAGGTGGCGTCGGCGACCGGCTCCAACAGCAACTCCGGCGGGCAGATGCACGCCGTCAGCGACTGCTCGTGGGGTGAGAAGACGATCACCTGGAAGAACCAGCCTGCGATGGGCCCCGTGCTCTCGACGGCGGGCAAGTGCGGCTTGAAGCAGCCCGTCGAGTTCGACGTCACGTCCGCCATCCACGGCGACGGCGTCTACTGCTTCGCGCTCGACAGCACCTCGACCGACAACGTCAACTACAACTCCCGCGAGGCCACGACCGGCAAGCCGTCGGTCGCCCTCGAGGTGGAGCCCGACTGCGGCTGCGGGCCGGCTCAGGTGCCGACCACGACGACCACCACGACCCCGGCGCCGGGCGCCACCACCACGACCACGCTGGTGACCGCGGGGCCGGTGGGCACGGTCCTGGCCGATACCTACGTCCAGTCCGACCTGCCAACGACGAACTTCGGGACGAAGCCTCAGATCTTCGTGGACAACGGCACTGCCACGAACCCCGGCACCATCGGCGTGCAGCACACCTTCCTCCGCGTCAGCGTGAGCGGCGTCGGCGCGAGCCTCGTCACCGGCGCGCACCTGAAGCTCCAGGTTGCGAACGTGACCAACTCGGGAAGCGTCACGGGCGGGACCATCCACGCGATCACGAACTGCAGCTGGGATGAGCACACGATGACGTGGAACACCCAGCCGGCGATCGACGGACCGGCGCTGGCGACACTCGGCGCCTGCGCGACAGGTCAGGTGGTGGACTTCGACGTGAGCCCGGCCATCCCGGGCGACGGCGTCTACTGCTTCGCCATCGATACCACGAGCACCGACAGCGCGATCTACAATTCCCGCGAGGGGAGCGGGGTGCCTCCCGCCCTCGAGGTCCACGCCACACCGTAACGAGCTGACCCATGATGGAGGAGCGGTCGGCGCGCCGATCGCTCCTCCACCCTTCTCCGCGGCCGCTTTCCCTGCCTCGATCAATCACCCCTCAGACAGCCTCCCTCCGCCTTGAGCGGCATACGGGAATTTCGCGGCACGTTCGCGCGTATTCGATAATTTACAGACTCTCTGGAGACAAGTAGGGAGCGAGGCGGGGGGAAGGGAGAACCAATGAGAACACTCTGCGCGATCGTGTCTGTGCTCGGAGTATGCCTTCTAACTAAGACCGCAGCCGCAATTACGACAGCAACTTGCTTCACGCCACTGTTCGGCGTGGGACCCGTCAATCCCGTGCACGGATTCCCTGACTACTATCAGGATTCGACGGGCCTCGCCCTGCAGTCGTGCCTGGATGCCGTCTGCGGCGGCGCCGGGTTCGCCCTCCCTAATCCGAACCTTCCACTTTCGTTCCCGGACAACTTTCCGGTCGAGATCTTCTACTCGCGGGCCATCGTCAAGATGACCGTCGGACCGATGCTCGCCACCTACGTAGCGGCCCTGGAAGGGTCCTTCGCGAACGGCGTCCAAGCCGTCCCGGGCGACCAGGTGGTGTTCAGCCGCATCCGCGTCAAAATCCTCGGTGCGGCGCCCGGCGGCACGTACACGGTCACGCACCCCTACGGGGTGGAGGTGCTGCAAGCAGATAGCCTGGGGACGGTGAACTTCACCCAGGACAGCCCTCGCATTCCGGTCGGGGCCGCGGGGCCGGCTGCCGCCTTCACGCCGCCGATCACCGCCGGTCGGGTCGGACCGTTCCTGACCGCACTGGCACCCGCGCCGCTGCCCGGCCTGGTCGGCAGTCCGGCCGCGAACCAGACGGTCATCGGCAGCACCTGCGGTACGAACTTCGTTCGGATCGAGGGTCCGGGCTTCCCCGCCGGTGGGCAGCAGACCGACCAGTTCAGCACGATCATCGGCAAGATCGCGCACGTCTGTGGCAACGGCGTCGTCGACCTCGGCGAGCAGTGCGACGACGGCAACCTCGCCGCGGGCGACTGCTGCTCGCCGACCTGCCAGTTCGAGCCGGCCGGCCAGGCCTGCGCCAACAACCCGTGCATCAGCGGCAGCACCTGCGACGGCGCCGCCGCCTGCGTGGGAGGCGCCCCGAACACGCTGCCCTGCAACGACGGCAACGCCTGCACCACGGCGGACACCTGTGCGGGCGGGGTCTGCGTCGGCGGCCCGCCGCCCAACTGCGTCGACGGCAACGTGTGCACGACCGACACGTGCGACCCGGCGACCGGCTGCGTGAACACGCCCAACACCGTGCCGTGCGACGATCTCAATCCCTGCACCTCCGGCGACACCTGCGCGGCCGGCGTGTGTGCCGGCACCCCGAACACCCTGTCCTGCGACGACGGCAACGCCTGCACGACGGCGGATACGTGCGCGGGCGGCGCCTGCGCGGGCGGGCCACCGATCAACTGCAACGATGCCAACGTGTGCACGACGGACTCGTGCGACCCGGCGACGGGCTGCGTGAACGCCCCGAACACCTTGCCGTGCAATGACGGCAACGCCTGCACGACCGCCGACACCTGTGCCGGCGGCGCCTGCGTGGGCGGCCCGCCGCCCCCCTGCCCACCGGCGGTCCCCGCCGCAGCGGTCACGGCCGACGCCTTCGTGAACTCCGGCAGTCCCACCAGCAACGCCGGCGCGAGCACGGTCCTGGTGGCCGATGCGAGTCCGGTGAAGCGCACCTTCCTCCGCATCAACGTGACCGGGACCGGCACGCATCCGGTCACCTCGGCCAAGCTGCATCTGCAGGTATCCTCGGCAACCGGCTCCAACAGCCTCTCCGGCGGACAGATCCACGCCATCAGCAGCTGCGCGTGGGGCGAGCGCACGATCACCTGGAACAACCAGCCCCCCATCGACGGCCCCGTGCTCGCGGCGGTGGGCAAGGTCGCCTTGAAGCAGGGCGTGGAGTTCGACATCACGCCCGCCATCCACGGCGACGGTGTCTACTGCTTCTCGATCGACACCACCTCGACCGACAACGTGAATTACAATTCGCGCGAGGCCACGACGGGCAAGCCGTCGGTGGCGATCACGGTGGCGCCCGACTGCGGGTGCGGGCCGGTCCCGGTGGCAACCACGACCACGACCACACCCGTCGGTGCCACCACCACGACGACGCTCGCGACTGCAACGGCGCCGGTTGGCACCGTTCTCGCCGACACCTACGTCCAGTCGGATCTCCCGACCACCAACTTCGGCACCAAGACCCTCCTCTTCGTGGACAACGGCGTCGCCTCGAATCCCGGCACCACCGGCGTGCAGCATACCTTCCTCCGGGTCAGCGTCAGCGGCGTCGGCGCGCAACACGTCACCGCCGCCCATCTGCAGCTGCAGGTCTCCACGGCGACGAATGCAAACAGCGTCACGGGCGGGACCATCCACACCATCTCGAACTGCAGCTGGAGCGAGACGGCGATGACGTGGAACACGGCGCCGGCCATCGACGGGCCGGCCCTCGTGACGCTCGGCCCGGTGGCCATCGGTCAGGTCGCGGACTTCGACGTGACCTCGGCCATCTCGGGCGACGGCACGTACTGCTTCGCCATCGACACCGCCAACACCGACAGCGCGATCTACAACTCCCGCGAGGGCAGCCTGCAGCATCCGGCCCTCGTGGTCCAGACCGCGCCTTGAGCGAGGCACGGTGATCGGCCGGGGACGGGTCCGCGCAGTCGGCGGGCCCGTCCCCAGCCTTGCCACGAGTCCGACCGCCCCCCTGCGCCCGCCTTCGCCCGCTTCCCCCTGAGCAGACCCTCCGACCGCCTAGTCCCAGCGACGGGCCCACCGCACCGCCTTCCCTTCGGGAGCTCGACACGGTGGCCCACGAGACCAGACGACCTCGGCGCGCCGCTCACCTCGCAGTGCGCGTCCATAACACGCCCGACGCCGTAGGTCGTGATCCCTAGAAACCCTTATCAGATAGCAGGTATTTGCGAATTTACAGGTGTCTCGCTCCTCACTAAACGCACGACACAGAGGATATCATGTCGGGGGCCATGAGCTTGAACGTGCGCAAGTACAACGCGGGTGACAAAGCAGCACTTTCCCTCTGTCCGAGGGACCACTCGAGCACGCTAGGCTACATGGCCGAAGAGAAGTCCTCGCAGGCTCGCCTGCCGGAGAGTCTGGCCGGCCCGTGGTCCCTCGAACGGCCGCATCGCGACACTCCTCGAGTTCCGGACGGCCGCGACAGGGAACCCGCGCTGCCAGGGCGCAACGATCAATGGAGGATCATTTCAGCGAGCAGCTCTTCCCGCGTCGACGCAGGATGTATCACGCGGCAGCCAAAGGAGGTGGATGACCGGCGCTGACACAGCTCGCTGAAACATCTCGGAACCAAGAGCAACGACAAATAACGAGAAACAAACGCAACATGAACCGCGAACCCGGTCCCGGGGGGGGGCTGGGGGAGCAAGAGGGGAAGACAATGCAACGACTCACAGCAACGATAACAAGCCTGGTCCTGCTGCTCGGCGTGGCGAACTACGCGGCCGCGAAGGGCGGACTGCCGCCGGTACAACCGGTTGGGGGCTGCGCCAAGGGGATCAACCTCACGGCCTCGCCGGCCGGTAAGGCGATCGCGGCGTCGGGAAAGGCCCGCGTCCGGGCGATCCCCAATGCTGGCTTCCTGAACCAAGATTTCGTGGTGGAGATGGCCGCTGTCGTCCCCGACGGGACGACCTTCATGGTCTTCGCCAACGGCCTGCCGGCCGGCACGATCACCATCGTGCTCGGGCATGGAAGGCTGGCCGTGACCAACGTGCCCCCGAGCGTTCTGCCAGCCGGCACGGATCCGGTCTGCTCGATTCTCCCCGTCATCGTCACCGACGGCGCCGGAAACACGATCCTCAGCGGTAGCTTCTGAGAATCATCGGCGGGGGCGCACCAGGCGCCCCCGCCGACGGTGTCATCGACACCGCCAACACCGACAGCGCGATCTACAACTCCCGCGACGGAACCGGGCAGAAACCCGCCCGTGTGCTCCAGGTGTGCCCTAAGCAGGTGACCGATGATGGAGGAGCGGTCGGGCCACCGATCGCTGCTCCATTTTTTGTGCGCGGCCGCTTTCCCTCCCCTCGCCATCGCAATGAGCTGTCTCTTCGTTGTCCACCGCAAGCTCCTCTCCTCGGCGACCGGCAAGCGGGTGAAACGCCCCGTTGGGGCACATCCCCCACCCCACCGGCCACCGGCGCGATGTGCCGCGGGCGCCTCCGTCAAGACCGCGTCGTGCGCGCTCCGCCCGCGCTACGGAAAAGCCCCAATGCGCCTTGGGAGAACTCCTCCTTGGCGTACCGCTTGCACGAGGCGGCCGGCGTGCATCGCCATGCGGTGCAGTGAAGCGAGAAACCTACATGCTCGATCAGCACCCGCAACCTCGGCCGCGTCCCCAGCAGGACCTGCCCGACCCCGGCCGGCCGGCTGGCCGAGTGCACGGCGGTTCTGGATTCTGGCGCATCTGCGCCAACCTTTTCGAGTTAGCGAGAATCCCGGACCCATTCAGGGGTGTCTGCCAATTTACAGCCTCATCCCGCGCCCACTAGAAACCAAACGCCACAGAGGCCCTCATGCCGTCCGCCATGAAGTTGAACGTGCGAAGGAACAACGCGGGTGACACAGCACCGCACCGCATCGATCGATGCAACCATTCTAGCACGCCAGCTCACCGCAGCGGCCTGGGAGCCTTGCAGGCTCATCACCTGACGCACGGCCGAACATTTCAGCGCGCCGGCCGGCGTGTCGACGGGGGGGGCGTCACGTGGCGGCGAAAGGAGGTCGATAATCGTCGCGAACGGGCGCCCTAAATTCTCGCAACGAATAAACGAAGCCAACGATAAACAACACGAAGCATGAACTCCCCGCGGCGTGGGGGCCTCGGGGACACAACTAGGGGGAAGACAATGCGAGCACTGACAGCAGCAACACTGGGCCTGGCGATGATGCTGGGCGCCGCAAGCTCCGCCTCGGCGGACTGTGACAAGACGATCAGACTCCTCGCCTCGCCGGCCGGGAAGGTGATCGCGGCGGACGGACGGGTACGCGTCCGGGCCAAGACCGTATCGCCAACCTTCGTGAAGCAGAACTACGTGCTCGAGATGAGCGCCCTCGTCCCGAACGGCACGACCTTCATGGTCTTCAACAACGGCCTGCCCGCCGGCACGGTCACCATCACCTTCGGTGTCGGCAGACTGGCCCTGGACAACGAGGCCGGACACGTGCTCCCGGCGGGCACGGATCCGGTCTGCTCGATCACAACCGTCATCGTCACCGACGCTGCCGGAAATACGATCCTGAGCGGCACCTTCTAGGACTCTGCGGCGGGGGCGCATCGCGCGCCCCCGCCGACAGGGTGACCAAGGGGTCGGCAGGGTTACCGGGAAATCCCACAACAAAAAGGACGAACGATAATGCGCAGAAATATCATCGCTATGACAATCGGCGCCGTGCTCTTGGGCGCGGCGGTATACGCCGCATTCCTGCTCCGGGTGACGCTCAACCGCACCGCCGGGGAGGATCCCAGTGTCTCGGCAGCGTGCCTGTCCGTCGGGGACGCGCGCTGGGACGGCGTCCTCGCCAGGATCAGTCTGAACAACATGGACCCGGCTCGGTTCCCGGCCGGGGCCGCCTGCCAAACCGAGGCAAGGATTGGCGGGGTCACGAGGACCGGGATCGCGCTGGCCGCGGTGCCCTCGGAGGGCTGCCTCCCGATCGTGCCCACCACGAGCTACGTCTTCAAGACGGCCACGCTCGTCACCCCGGGCACCAACGCCCAGCTCCGCATCCGCTGCGTCGACGCCGCCGGCGTGCGGCACGAGACCCAGTACGCGGGGAAATTCTAATCTCGCAAGGTGGAACAGCGGACCCATGCACGGCCAAACCTGCATCCAGACCACTGTCGGCCGTGCATGGGCCGCTCTTCCGCGTCAGCGTCCGGCGCATGACATCCTGAGTTCACCCGGGGTTCCCGCACCCACTCAGGGGGTTTTGCCAATTTACACCCCCACCCCGTGCCCAGTAGAAGCCAAACGCCACTGAGGCCCGCATGCCGTCCGCCATGCAGATCTGTCCTCGCTGTGAAGCCGCAGAAGCCCGGCTCTTGCGGCGCCCGAACCATCACCCGCGGGGTGGCTGGCGCTCCATTGCGCTCGCCGTCCTGATGCTGGTGTCGATCGCGCTGGCGGCACTCGCAGGATAGCCCGGCCCGCCAGCTCGCGGCCCGCGATCTGCAAGAGGCCGGGCCCTGAACCCGACTGATGCGGGATCATCCTCGGGTCGCGCGCGGGAATCCCCAATTGATGGGCGTCTCTGCCTTCTGGCAATGTCCCACTGGCATGGAAAGGACGGCCTCGACCATGGGACACACCACTGAGCGCAATGTTTGGAGCCCGGACTGGGGGACAGCCGTCGTCGTCGATCCGAAGGCGTTGCGACGCCTGGAGGAAGACAACCGAAGGCTGCGCGGCTGGCAGCGCCGGCGAGCAGTGGCCGCGGCGTTTCTCCTCGGCGCGAGTGCCCTGTCGGCATCGATCGCCTACCGGCAGTACTCCTTCGTCAGCAAGCTACGCCTCAAGTCTCACGAGTGCCGCCAGAATGCGACGCGTCCAAACATGGCCCCTTCCCGCGCCAGCCTGGAGCCGTGAGAACATCTCGGATGCGGCCGAGCAGGCTCGGACCGTTCATCGAGCGGAACTGGAGCCCGGGCTGAATCTCGCTGCGCACGCGGACGCAGATGTCGGCTGAGGCCCTGCGCTACGACTCGCGCCACCAGCGGCTCATGTCGAGCTCGACCGCGTCGAACGGCTCGGCACGCGCCGCCATACTCCCGGCATGCGTGCTCGCCACGACCCAGCGCCCGCCCTCGAGGCGGTAGACCTCGACCGTGCGCGGGCCCGGGTCCACGATCCAGAGATGCCCGACCCACTCGCGAGCGTACACCTGCATCTTGCGGCCGCGGTCGAGAGCACCCGTGGAGGGAGAGACGATCTCGCAGGCCCAGTCCGGGGGCAGCGACAGCGCCGCCGCGTCGGGTATGGCCGGGAGCCGCTCGCGTCGCCAGCCCGCGAGGTCGGGAACGAGGACGTCCTCCCCAAGGTGCAGCTCCGGCTCGTCCAGGATCCACCAGCCGCCAGGAGCCGTAGCGCCCTCGGGAGGGCCACCGAAGGCCCCGATGAGCGCGAAGCCGATCATCGAAGACGCCAGGGCGTGGGGCAACGCCGGCCGCGGGCTCGTGAAGAGCTCGCCGTCGATGATCTCGGCCACGAGGTGGTCGGGCACCTTGCAGAGGTCCTCGTAGGTGGCCCGGCGCCGCTCGTTGCTCACGTGTACGACGATAGCATGGGGCGCACGCCGCGGACCACGCAAGGCACTCCCGCTGCTTTCGACTAGCCATCGGTCCGCGGGAACGCCGGCCGTGGCGAGGCCGCCGAGCTGTTCGCGATCCGCTAGCTACTTTCCGGTGCAAAACCCCCCGGATCGTAGCGGCGACGTCGAGGGCCCATTCGCAGGAAGCTGACGACTCGTCCCGTCGCGGGGGCGGCTCGTCTGTGGGCTCCCTAGTAGCGGCCGGAGGGGAATCGGACGCGGACGGCCGCCACCGCGATGGCCAGGCCGAGCACCCAGTCCGTCACGCGCTCCTTGCTCCGCATGCCGCGGCCGAGGCCGCTATCACGCGTCACCGGCGCACGCCAACCCCGCGGGACCCGCATAAACGACGACGCCCCGGGCGGCTTCTGCAGCCCGGGGCGTCGTGACCTGCTATGGGCGCGTGGCTACTACTGGCAGTTCGGGTAGCCGAAGACGCGCGCGCCCGTCGCGTCGCGCACGATGGAGACCGGGCCGAAGGGATCGAACGTGAGCGGGAACTCGTTGACCGCCGGGGTGTCGTCGAACTCGATCTCACCCTGGTTCTTGCTCACCACCTTGATGGTCCCGCGCTTCAGATTCCCGTCGGTATCGGTCACGAACACGCTGTAGTTGCCGTTCGGCACCTTCTTGATCTGGTAGCGAACATCCCGATCGCAATCGAGGTGCACACGTACGCGGCGGGTCCCGGTGGCCCCGCGGATCGCGCCACAGTTCACCAGCGAAACGGTGTTATCGATCGCCTGGCAGCTGCTGCCGCCGCCGAGCGTCGTCGAGGTGGTGGAGCTGCCGCCGAGGCTGGTGGACGTGCTGGTTGAGCTGGTCGTTGTGCTCGTGGACGAGCTCGTCGACCCGCCGGCGTTCTGGCACGCGCTGTCGTTGCTCAGGCTGTAGGCGAGCCTCGTCCCCTGGAAGGAGAGATCGACCTCGGTGCCCACGTCGAAGGGGAAATTCAAGGGGTGCTCCCCCGCCTGCGGGTTGGTGCTGTATTCGATCTCGCCCTGGCCCAGCGAGTCCACGGAGATCACGCCGCGGTCGACTCCCTGGATGATGACGGAATAGGGTCCCGATGGCGCATTGGAGATCTCGATGCGGACGTCGTGCACGTTCCCGGTCTCGATGCGGAAGCGACGTTTCGCCTGGCCCGGGAACCCACCACAGTTGATGAGGAGGACGTCGTCCTCGAACGTTGTCTTGGCCGTCGCGAGCCAATTCGATCCGAGCACGAGGAGTCCGAGGACGAGGATCTTCAACACGTTCTTCGATGTCATCACTTCACCTTCCCGTCTGCGCTGTCGCGTAAGGCGTTGCCGTTTGACCTCTCTCCAGCAACCCACATGCCGACGGCAGAAGCGTGGGCAGACGTGGCGCTCCCGCGACGGCGTCGCGGGTTGGCGCACCCAGTGGGTGATACCCGGCCCCACCCTGCGCGCCCCTGGGGGATATCCCCCAGCGGCGATCGACCGCCGCCGCTAGCTTCGCCAGCCGTCGCTGGTTCAGACGAACGGCTGCGCCGCCGCGAAGGCGGTCAAAGAACACGTTATTATAGCCGCGAGCTAGCGAGCATAGAGGAAGACAACCGGAAGCTGCGCGGCTGGCAGCGTCGGCGAGCCGTGGCCATGGCATCTCTCAGCACGGGTCTCGCGGCGACATTCATCGGAGCACGGAATCCGCCTCGTCGCGCTTGATCGAGGGTTGAGGCCCGCCGTCGTAGCGACGGCCGGGCCCTCCTGGACACCGGGAGTCGCCGACTACGCCAACACCACGGCAGGCCGCAGCTTCGCGTGCGACAGGTCTGAGAACGGGAACGGAACGAGGACTACCGCGCCCGCTGTAGGTGCACCCACGCCGCGTCCTCCTCCGCTCGCCCCCAGTCGGCTGCGAGCGCCCGCTCGCTGAGAAGTGCCCTCTCGGTTGCGGACGCGGCGTCGTCGAGGATGATGACGAGTGCCCGACAGGCAGTTGGGAGCTGCACGGGCTCGAGTAGCCGGACCCGGCCGTCCGGTTCGATCATCGCCTCGATGGTGGTCAGCATGGGGTGCAGCCTCCATGTGTCAGTGTACACGACGCTCCCGGTAGGGGGTAGTGTGGATTTCGTGGCCGCATGGGCCGCAGGGATGCCGTTCGGGGGAATAGGCGAAGCGTGGCATTCGGGTGGCGGCGACAGGCCGGGGGGAGATCGGCGTGCGGCAACTGTGCATCGGTCTTTCTGGCGGAGCGTGTTGCCGCCGAGCACCATGCCAATGCAACGCTGGCTAGCGCGCGGCTCGAGCGAACCGGCCGTAAAACGGCTCGTGATGGCCGGGCGCGCGTGGCCGTGGGCCGCTCAGCCGCGGGGCGCTAGCCGCCTACGGCACCGCAGGTGCAGTCGGCCGCACAAGCCCCGGGACAGGCCGAATCGTCGGTCCCGTCGCACGATTCCGCCGCCTGGTTCACCACGTTGTCACCGCACGTCGGCGGCGGGGCACAAGTGCAGTCCGCTTGGCAACGGCCGGGGCAGGCGGAATCGTCTGCTCCGTCACAGGATTCGTTGGCCTGGTTCACCACGTTGTCACCGCAGACGGGCAGCCGGGCGCAGGTACAGTCGGGCCGGCAGCGACCGGGACACGTCGAATCGTCGGTCCCGTCGCACGATTCCGTCGCCTGATTCACTACGTCGTCCCCGCACGTCGGCGGCGGAGCACAGGTGCAGTCGGATTGGCAGCGGCCGGGGCAGGCGGAATCATCCGCTCCGTCACAGGATTCGTTCGCCTGGTTCACCACGTTGTCGCCACAGACCGGCGCCGGGGCGCAGGTACAGTCCGCCCGGCAGCGCGCCGGACAGGCCGAATCGTCGGTCCCGTCGCACGATTCCGTCGCCTGATTCACCACGTTGTCCCCGCACGTCGGCGGCGGGGCACAGGTGCAGTCGGATTGGCAGCGGCCGGGGCAGGCGGAATCATCCGCTCCGTCACAGGATTCGTTCGCCTGGTTCACCACGTTGTCGCCACAGACGGGCAGCGGGGCGCAGGTACAGTCCGCCCGGCAGCGGCTGGGGCAGGCGCTGTCCGCCGTCCCGTCGCAGTGCTCGCTCGCCTGGTTCACCACGTTGTCGCCACAGACCGGCGCGGGGGTGCAGGTGCAGTCCGCCCGGCAGCGACCGGGGCAGGCGCTGTCCGCCGTCCCGTCGCACTCCTCGCTCGCCTGGTTCACCGCGTTGTCGCCGCAGACCGGCGCGGGGGCGCAGGTGCAGTCGGCCCGGCAGCGGCCAGGGCAGGCGCTGTCCGCCGTCCCGTCGCACTGCTCGCTCGCCTGGTTCACCACGTTGTCGCCACAGACGGGCGCCGGGGCGCAGGTGCAGTTCGACCGGCAGCGGCCGGGGCAGGCGCTGTCCGCCGTCCCGTCGCACTGCTCGCTCGCCTGGTTCACCACGTTGTCGCCGCACACCGGCGCTGGCCCGCACGTGCAGTCGGAACGGCAGCGGCCGGGGCAGGCGCTGTCCGCCGTCCCGTCGCACTGCTCGCTCGCCTGGTTCACCACGTTGTCGCCGCAGGTCGGGGGCGGAGCGCAGGTGCAGTCCGTCCGGCAGCGGCCGGGGCAGGCGTGATCGTCCGTCCCGTCACACTGCTCGTTCGAGCAATTGACGACGTTGTCCCCGCAGCCCGGCAGAGGCGCGCAGGTGCAGTCGGCGCGGCAGCGGCCGGGGCAAGCGCTGTCGGCCGTCCCGTCGCACTGCTCGCGCGCCTGGTCGACCCGGTTGTCGCCACAGACCGGCGGCGAAGCGCACGTGCAGTCCACTCGGCAGCGCCCGGGGCACGCACTGTCCGCCGTCCCGTCGCACTGCTCGCTCGGCTGGTTCGCCCGGCCGTCGCCGCAGAAGGGGACGACGGGCGGCAGGACCGTGAGCAGCACCTGAGGTTTGCCGACGGCTGCTTCCTTCGAGTTGTACTCGACGTTGTTCAACGACGGAGTATCGAGCGCAAAGCAGTGGACACCGTCGCCGCCGATGGCCGAGGTCAAATCGAAGTCCACAGCCTGGCTCAGCAGGACGGGTCCTGCCTGACCGAGCAGCGGACCGTCGATCGCCGGCTGGGTCTTCCACGTCATCGAGAGCTCGTTCCAGCCGCAACTCGTGATGGCGTGCAGTCGGCCGCCCGAATCGCTGCTCGCGCTCGAGCCTTTGCCCACGACGAGCCGCAGGCGCGCGGCGGCGACGTGGCGGTCTCCGACGCCGTTGACGCGCACGCGGAGGAACGCGCGGTTGAGGGGGCTCGCATCGACCTCGAGCACTGGGCTCTTGCCGTAGTTGGTGGTCGTCGTGGCTGCGCTCACCGAGGTGTCGGCCTCGACCACGGCCACCGGGGGCCCGCACGTGCAGTCGGGCTGGCAAAGGCCCGGGCATGCGCCGCCGTCGGTCCCGTCGCACTGCTCGCTCACCTGGTTGACGACGTTGTCACCACAGCGGGGGAGCGGCGCGCAGGTACAGTCACGGCGGCACCGCCCGGGACATGCGGCGCTGGAGGACCCGTCGCACTGCTCGCCGGGCTGGTTCACGAGGTTGTCACCGCAGCTTGGCGCCGGGGCGCAGGTGCAATCGACGCGACACCGTCCGGGGCAGGCGCTGTCCGCCGTCCCGTCACACTGCTCGCGCGGCTGGTCGACGAGATCGTCGCCACAGCGGGCAGGCGCGCAGGTGCAGTCGGTCCGACAGCGCCCGGGGCAGGCGGGGCTCGTGGTCCCATCACACTCCTCGCCTGCCTGGTCGACCAGGTTGTCCCCGCAGCGGGGAGGCGCGCACGTGCAGTCGACCCGGCAACGGCCCGGGCAGGCGGAGTCGTCCGCCCCGTCGCAGACTTCGCTCGGCTGGTTCAGCGTGCCGTCCCCGCAGCGCGGCAGCGGCTGGCAGGTGCAATCGGCGCGGCAGCGGCCGGGACACGCAGCGCTGGCGGCCCCGTCGCACTGCTCGGTGGCCTGGTTCACCCGGTTGTCCCCGCACCGCGGGGATGGTGCGACCACGAGGTGCAGCAGCGGACCCTGGGCCGTTCCGTTCTCGCGCGAGGCATAGGAGCCGGGCGTCGATTTGAGGCTGCTGATCACCAGCGTGTATGAGCCGGCTCCGCTTGCGAGCGCGCCGGTCACGTCCACGGAATAGCTTCGCCCCGGGAGCACCGGGCCCAGGGATGCCAGCGGCCGTGTGAAGTCGGGGACGTACGGCGAGGTGTCACGCGGATCGATCTGCCCGTTGCGATTGGTGTCGACGTCCTTCCACTTGAGCCCTGGACCCTTCGCGCTCGTGCTATCCAGTCCGGGGCGATTCCCCTCGGGCCAGCTCGAGCTCGCCACCGGATACACCGTGCCGCCATCGGTCGAGGGATGGATGCACGTCAGCGTCAAGATTGCCTTCGCGATCTTCGTCCGCACGTTCGAGAGATCGAACTTGAGATACGTCATCGCGGGGAGTGGCTTCAGACCGACGTCCAGGTCGCCGGCCGCACCATGATCCCAGGTCGCCTGCTTGCCGCCCACGATGCTGGTGTCCGCGACCGGCCCGAGATCGAGTGCCACCGGCGGATCGGCACAGCCGCAATTCGGCAGGCACCGGCCGGGGCATGCGGCATCAGCCCTTCCGTCACACTGCTCGCCGGGCTGATTCAGGATCTCGTCCCCGCAGCGAGCCGCGCAGGTGCAGTCCGCGCGGCACGCCCCCGGGCAGGCCAGAGCATCGGCGCCGTCGCACTGCTCGCCCGGCTGGTTACGGACACCGTCGCCGCACCGGGGCGGTGGGGCGCAGCGGCAATCGAATCCACAGAGGCCCGGGCATGCCGCCGCGTCGGCCCCGTCGCACTGCTCCCCCGGCTGGTTGACGACACCGTCGCCGCATCCGGGCGGGGGGGTCTTGACGAGCGTCAGGCTGTCGCGCACGGCGCCGTCGGCACGGATCATCTGCAGCTGGAGCGTGCCCCGATCGATGGCGACGCGAGTGATCTCGAAGGCGGACTCGGCGTAGGCCGTGAAGCTGCTCGATCGCAGCGGGTAGAGATCGTGCCCCCCGCCGCCGCTCGTGACGTAGACGGTGCCCGTTCCCGGGGCCACGACCTGGTTGGCTCGCAGCGGCTTCGTGCGCTCGTAGTTGTGCTCGTGCCCCATGAAGACGAGGTCCACGGCGTGCTTGTCGAGGAGCGGGACGAGGTTGGCGCGAACGGGCAGGTTGCTCCCGTGGACGGTGCCGCTCGAATAGATGCTGTGGTGGAAGGCGACGAATTTCCACAGCGCGGTGCTGGCCGCGAGGTCGTTGTCCAGGAAGGTGTACTGCGGGCTGCCCGGACTGGTGCTCTGGTTGCTGTCGATCACCGCGAAGTGCGCGTTGCCGGCGTCGAAGGAGTAGTAGTTCGGCACACCGGCCGGGTTGTTCGCCGGCGTGATGAAGAACCCGCTCCAGGGCACACCGCCGGCGGCGGAGACGTCGTGGTTGCCGACCGTCGCCCACAGCGGCAGCCGGGGGAGCAGGTCCCGGTAGGGCACGAAGAATTCGGTGTCGAAGCCGAAGTCGTACACGACGTCGCCGACGTGGAGAAGAAAGTCGGCGGGCGTAGCGAGCATCAGGTCGCGCACGGCGTTCTGATTCGGGCTCCCGCTCCCGGTATCCCCCACCACCAGGAAGTCGAAGGGCACCCGCGGGTCGTCGGTCCGGAAGACCGACTCGGCTCGGAGCGGCACGTTGTCGGCGAGCGGGGCGTAGCCGTACGAGCGACCCGGCGAGAGGCTCTCCACGCGGATTTCGCACACGGCGGCGGTGCCCCCGCCGAGCACGGTGGTGGAGCCGTCGGGCGAGTGGAGAGCCAGACCGCACCGGGCGGGCGCATCCATATCCCAGATGACGGTGACCGAATGGGTCGTGCGCAGCTGGAGGTACGGGCCCCGCGTGAGCGTCGCGGCCGCGGCGCGCTGGGTCGCGGCCAGCACCGTCAGCGCGAGCAGCCACTTCATGCAGCGCCCGGACGGCGGACCCGCGTGCGAGGCACGGCGGAGCATCAACGATCGAGCTCCGGGTGAGCCGAGCGTGCGCCGATCGGCGTCAGCGAATGGGGGCGCCGAACAGGCGTATTTCTAGCACGGCACATGTCAAGACGAGGAGCATGGCGTTTGATGAGCCGAGGTCCGTGTCGTGAGGTTCGGCTTCGCCATTCCGCAAGGGAGCAAACAAGACGTGTGCCACTCGGCGTCAACGTTAAGTGCCAGACGCGAGGGTGGCATGCTCGCACTGCGGCGCGCGCCCTGCACGACCGCGCGCCGGTGCAACACATGCGTGCCGTCCCGTTCGCGCCCCGCTCCTTGAGGGGCGCATGCCCGAGACCTGCGCGAAGCCTACAGCCATGCCGGTTGACGGAGCGCAGGCACGCGCATAGAGACGTGGTGTCGGTGAAGGGTGCCCGGGTGGTGAAGGAGGTCGTGGTTGGTCTCGCCTTGCTCCGCGGCCTGGCGCCCGGGATCGCCGCCGCCGAAGACGCACCGACACCGCCCGCTGCCCTGGAGCGCTTCTCCGAAGCGACGCGGCTCATGCAGCACGGCCGGTACGTGGAGGCCTCGGAGGCGTATCGGAGCGTCGCCGACTGGCCTGACGGCGGCGCCTTCCCCCAGCGGGCGCAGGCGCTGTTTCTCGCCGGGTCGATGCTGGAGAGCGCCCGCGACTACGAGGGCGCCCTCTCGATCTATCGCGAGGCGGCCGGTCGCTTCGCGGGCACCAATTTCGGGCGCAAGGCCGACGACGCGGCGCGGGGCCTCCAGCAAGGAGGCCCGGCGCGCGCCATCGCGTTCCGACGGCGGCTCGACGCCGCGTGGGACGAGCTGTTCCCCGCCGCCGCGCTCGTCGAGCAGAAGGGACTCGCGGCCGCCCGCCCGGGCCTCGAGCGGGCCGCCGAGCTTCTCGCCGGAGTCCTCCGCGACTACCCCGAGCAGCCGAAGGCCAATGACGTCGCCGTCGCCCTGGGGGACGCGGACATGATGCTTCACCGCTACGCCCGGGCGCGCGCGGACTACGAGCGGGCGATCGACCTCTCCCGCCGGGAAGCCGCGAAGACCTCTCCCGATGCAACCGACGCGGACCTCGACGTGGCGAGCGCGCTCGAGAAGCTCGCGGAGGCCCGCCGCTCGGTGCGGCGGGAGTGGATCGACGGAATCGCCAAGACGCTGCTCGGGGTGATCGTGCTCGGGCTGGTCGTCGTGAAACCCTGGCGCCACCCCGACGGCTCGCTGATCCGCGCCAGCGCGGCGCTCGTCCTCGCGACGGCGGTGCTGGCGGGAGCGGCGGGGGCCGCCGCTCGATACGTCCGCTTGCACGTCGATGAAGCGTCACCGGTCGAGACGACGGCCGCCGCGCTCCTCGTCTTCCTCCCCGGGGTGACGGGCGAGCTGGTGGCCGTCGGCTTTGCCACCGGCCTGCGTCGAGCGCTCGGTCTGAGGGCGCCACGGTGGAACGTCGGTCTCGCGGCCGCCCTTGGAGCGCTCGCGGCGCTGGCCGTGGCGACCTGCGTCGTCCACGCCTTCGCGCTCTTTCCCTTCCTCGACTCGAAGCTCTGACGACTGCAGCTCGGTTTGAAACGCAGGCGGCTCCATGTCAGAGGATCTTGCGGTGGGCGAGGGGATGGGCATCGATCTCGGGAAGCTGCGCGCGCTGCTTCCCGGCGTGGGGACCGCCGGCCTCGCCTCGGCCGAGGCCTCTGCCCGCCCGCTCCGCGGCAGGGTCCTCAAGCTGAAGCTCGGCTTCAACCCGAACTCCTCGAGCGTCGGGACGACGGTCGTCGTCTTCCTGTGGAGCCTGGTCGCGTCGGGCGCCGTGCTGTCGTTTGCCGCAGCCGTCCTCGCCCACCGCTTCGGCAAGAGGGGGACGCGCACGTCTTGAGCTCCAGCCCGCCGACGCCACGCTGGCGGCATGAGCGGTTCGGCGCCATCGTGGCGCTCGACGACCCGCCCATCCTCGCACACGTCGACCAGGAGCTCGCCCGCGAGCTCGGGATCCCGCCGTCGCCGCTCTGGGGCGAGCCGCCGCGCGAGGCGCTCGAAGCACCGGTCGAGGCGCATCTCACGCTCACCCGGCGCTGCAACCTCACCTGCACCCACTGCTACCAGGAGAGCTCGCCGCTGGCGGGCGGGAGCGACCTGACGCTCCGGGAATGGCTCCCGCGCCTGGACGCACTGGCCCGCGCCAACGTCTTTCACGTCGCGATCGGCGGCGGCGAAGCGCTCACCCGCCCGGACCTGATCGAGATCGCGGCGGCGGCGCGGGCGCGCGGGATCACCCCGAACCTGACCACGAACGGCGCCCTCGTCACCGACGAGTTCGCCGCTCGTGCCGCGACGCTCTTCGGGCAGGTCAACGTCTCCATCGATGCGCTGCCTCCGTTCCGTGTCTTCGGCGCCGACAAGGCCACGCCCGGCATGCGCGCCGCGGCGATGCTCGTTCGGGCAGGCGCGCGCGTGGGCGTGAACGTCGTCGTTGCCCGTCACAACTTCGACGCGATCGGCGCGGTCGTGTCCTGGGCAGCGGCGACCGGCCTCGTCGAGGTCGAGCTGCTCCGCCTGAAGCCGACGGGACGGGCGCGCGTCCGTTACCTCGAGGAACGGCTCACGCGGGAGCAGCGCGAACGCCTGTTCCCGCTCGCGCTCGAGCTCGCCACCCGCCACGGCATTCCGGTCAAGCTCGACTGCTCCGCCGCGCCCTTCGTCGCGTGCCACGCTCCCGACCGCGAGCGCCTGGAGCAGTTCGAGGTCGCGGGCTGCATCGGATCGCTGTCGCTGCTGGGCATCGACGAGCGGGGGACGACGTCGGCCTGCTCCTTCTATCCCGGCGGCGGAGACGACGTCCTCGACCTGGAACGCGGCTGGGAGCGATCCGCGGCCTACGCGCCGTTCCGGGACTACGTGGAGAGGGCGGAAGAGCCCTGCCGGTCGTGTGCCTACCTGCGGACCTGCCGCGGCGGCTGCCGCGCCGTGGCCCTCTTCCTCACGGGACGCGGGGACGCGCCCGATCCGGAGTGCCCGCGCGTCGAGGACCATCATCGCTCGCAGCCATGAGCAGGGCGCGCGCGCTGGTGGGCGGCCTCGTGCTGATGCTCGCCGCTTCATCGCTGGCTGCCGAGGTGGATGCTCCCGGTGTCCGGCGGTTGCTCGCCCTGCTCGACGGTGTCGCTCGGGAGTATGGCGAAGCCTTCGGGGACGATGGCGCGCTCGCCAGGCCGCTGGAGCTCGAGGAGGCAAGCCTGCTGCTGGGGGACGCACGAGACCAGGGTGAACGGCTGGGCGCCGATCTCGAGCGCCAGCTCGCCGTCCTGGGCGAGGCGATCGAGAAACGCGCGCCGGCCGCCGCCGTTGCGGGACAGGTTCGCGCGATCCGCGTTGGACTGAAGGACGCCACCGGGATCGGCGAGGACGTCTTCCCTCTCGCGCGGCCCTCCCCCGCGCGAGGCCAGGCGATCTTCCGGGCGAACTGCGCCGGCTGCCACGGCGAGCGCGGCGCGGGCGACGGGCCCGACGCGGCCGGGCTCGAACGGAAGCCCCGCGACTTCACGGACCCCACGTTCATGCGACAGGAGACGCCGGCCGATTTCTTCCGAGTCATCTCGCTCGGCCGGCGCCAGGCAGCCATGCCCGCCTGGGAGAATGTGCTCTCGGTGCAGGATCGATGGGACGTCGTGAGCTATCTCTGGTCGCTGCCCGCCGACCTACGCCAGCCGCTCGCGGACGTGAGGCGGCAGGCGGATGCCGCGGTCACCGCCTACCACCTGGGCGAGCGGGATGCGGCGGAGCTGGCCGCGGACGCCTACCTCTCGTTCGAGCCGCTCGAGGCGCGCCTCGGGGTCGACGATCCCGAGGCCGTGCGCGGGGTGGAGGCCGCTTTCCTCCGCTTGCGCACCGCGCTCCGGCGGCCGGCGGCCGGAAGGGAGGTCGACGAGGCTGCCGGGGCGGTCGGTGATGCGCTCCAGGTCGCCGCGTCAGCGGCCTCCGTTGCGAACCCTCGTCCCATCTCTCACCTCGGGGTCGGATGGATCGCGGGCGCCGTCCTCGTCGGGACTGTCTTGTCCGTCTTCGTGGTGATACGTATAATTACCGTACGTTACCATGGCCAAGACGGCCCTCAGACGCGAACGCGAGAAGTGGACCCTGTCGTTTGACTCCGCCCTCAAGGAGTTCGTCGTCCGTGCGGCCAGGCGGCGCGGCGTCTACCCGGTGACCTTGCTGGAAGAGCTCGTGCGAGAGAAGTTCAACCCGTACGGGCACACCGAGGTCAGGGACAGCGTCGAATACGTCCGCATGCTCCGCCGCCGCTCCCGCAACCGATCGGATGCGGCGTTCCTCGGAGAGATCCGGACGTGGCAGCGGTCCAGATCCTCGTAGACACCGACATCCTCATCGACTACTTCAACGCCGGCGACCACAGTCAGCGGCTCGACAGTCCCGGCACCCGCGTCTACTACTCCATCGTCACGCAGAAGGAGCTCCTCGCGAAGCGCGGCCTGAGCGCGGCCGAGCGTCGAGCCATCCGGATCGCACTCGGGCGGTTCCGGCTCGTTCCGCTGAGCCGCGCCGTTACCGAACGCTACTCGCTTCTGCGCCGCCAGTACCCGAGCCTCGAGAAGGAGGACGCGCTGGTCGCAGCGACGGCGCTCGTCAAGCGGCTTCCGCTGATGACCCGCAACTGGCGCCACTTCCGACAGATCGCCGGGCTCACGCTCTACGGCGGCCGGTAGGGGACCGACCTTCACCCACGGCAGGTCCTGGAACGGCTGCGACCTGCAGTTTGCTGCGTGGGAAGCAGCGTTGCTGCCGGGGGCATGTGCACGATCGCGCAGCGCTGCGGTCCGGAAGGACGCCGCCGCCGGATCGATCCCCGCGCAGCACAAGCCGGCGAGGACGGCGGGGAGACCCGCGAGGAGATCCGCAGGGCGGCCTCCCACC
Organism: Deltaproteobacteria bacterium; assembly: GCA_005888095.1. GTDB lineage: Bacteria > Desulfobacterota > Binatia > DP-6 > DP-6 > DP-3. The sequence continues at coordinate 20,306 of VBKF01000151.1, forward strand.
GTGCCCGTCTTTCCACGAGGGCCGAGCGGTGGATGCCTGGCCTCTGCTTTCCGCAGTGCGCGGTCCCCATGGGGCGCACAGCGCTCCCGGCAGACATGGCACGCGCCTTGAAGTGAGCCACCGAGCCGTTGGCCGGGGGGTCCAAGGGCTAGGAAGGTAGCAATATGACACGGAGACCCCTCGGTTCGTCGATCGCAACGTGGCTGCTCACGGGAGTGCTTCTCGCCGCCGCCACCCCGGCCGAATCCATCGACCTCCGGTTCAGCGGAGCCCAGGTGAACGGCACCGGAGACGTGACGGGGCTGAACGGCGCATACGGCGTGACGGTCAGCCCCGATGGCAAGCAGGTCTACGTCGCGGGTGAGCTCGACAACGCGCTCGCCGTCTTCAGCCGCGATCCCGCCACGGGTGCGCTCACGTTCGTCGAGGTCGAGCACGACACCGTCGGCGGCGTCGCGGGCCTGAAGGGCGCCCACGCGGTCGTCCTCAGCCCGGACGGCGCACACGTCTACGTGGCCTCCTCGGTGGCCGACGCCGTGGTCGTGTTCAGCCGCGACGCGGCGAGCGGCGCGCTCTCCTTCGTCGAGACGAAGCGGGACAACAAGGGAAAGGTGAACGGTCTCAACGGGGCGGAGTCCGTGGCCGTCAGTCCCGATGGCCTCCACGTCTACGTCGCCGGGCGCAACGACAACGCGATCGCAGTCTTCGAGCGCGACGTCGCCAGCGGGATGCTGACCTTCGTGGAGGAGCAGCGCAGCGGCACCGGCGGCGTCGAGGGCCTCCTCGGGGCGAAGTCGGTGGCCGTCAGCCCCGACGGTGCCCACGTCTACGCTGCCGGCTCCCTCGACGACGCGGTCGCCGTCTTCGGCCGCGACGCGACGACGGGGAAGCTCACGTTCGTCGAGGCGCAACGCGAAGGGGCCAACGGCATCACGGGCCTGGCGGGTGCGCGCGCCGTCACGCTCAGCCCGGACGGCGCGGATCTCTACGTCGCGGGCGCCACCGACGACGCGCTCGCGGTCTTCAGCCGCGACGCGGCGACGGGGAGGCTCACCTTCGTCGAAGCGCAGCACGACGGCGCTGGCGGGGTGAATGGCCTGAACGGCGCGAACGCGGTGGCGATCAGCCCGGACGGCACGTACGTTTACGTCACGGGCAGCGTGGACGGGGCGCTCGCGGTGTTCCAGCGCGACGCCGCCACCGGGGCGCTGACGTTCGTCGAGCAGAAGCGAAACGGGGTGGGTGGCGTGGCGGGCCTCCACGGCGCCGCGGCGGTGGCGGTCAGCCCCGACGGCTACAGCATCTACGCCACCGGCTCCACGAGTGACGCCGTGGCCGACTTCGAGGTGCGGCGCTGCAGCGACGGCGTCCTCGACCCCGACGAGCAGTGCGACGACGGGAATCGCGAGGACGGCGACTGCTGCTCTTCGAGCTGCCAGCTCGAGCCGGCGACGACGGTGTGCCGGCCTGCGACAGGCCCCTGCGACGTGACCGAGCTCTGCACCGGGTCCAGCCCGACCTGCCCGGCCGATGCCTTCGAGCCCGCAACGTTCGAGTGCCGCCCGGCGGCTGGCCCGTGCGACGAGGCCGAGCTCTGCACCGGGACGAGCAGCGGGTGTCCGGTCGATACCTTCAAGCCGGCGACGTTCGAGTGCCGCCCCGCGGCCGGGGACTGCGACGTCGCGGAAGCCTGCACGGGGCTGAGCGCCGCCTGCCCGTCCGATCGGAAGCGGAGCGGTGTCTGCCGCCCGTCGGCCGGATCCTGTGACGCGGCCGAGACCTGCGACGGCACTTCGGACAGCTGCCCGCAGGACCGTTCCGCGCCGGACGGCACGCCCTGTGATGACGGCAACACCTGCACGCAGAACGAGACGTGCCAGCAGGGCGGCTGCGTCGGGGGCGACCAGGTCGGGTGCAACGACGGCGACGCCTGCACGGTGGATACCTGCGATCCGCTGCTCGGCTGCGTCAACCAGCACCTGGAGGGTCCGGCAGGCGTGACATGCCTCTGCACGGGCGGTCTCGAGCCGCCGACGTGCCAGGGCCAGACGCTGCCGCCCGGCGTGCGCGGGCGCTTTGCGCGGGCCTGCGGTCTGATCCAGAGGGCGGGCGCGAAGACGACCAGGGCTCGCATGGCAAAGGCGGCGAGGACCCTGAAGGCGGCCGCCAATGTCGCCTCGCAGGCGGGAAGGCGGGGCAGCATCTCGGCCCAGTGCGCCGCGGCGCTCTCGAGCACCCTCGTCGATGCCGACGTGCGGGCGCAGCGGCTCGCCGAGATCCGGTGACCCTTGGCCCTCCGCCGGACATCGTGGTGCTCGGAGGCGCGGGGGGCGGCGCTCGCTGCGCCGCTGCTCGCAGCCCTCGTCGCGGCGGCGCCGGCGAGCGCGGCGATGCTCACGCGGGGGCCGTACCTGCAGCTCCTCACCACGCACTCCGTCACCGTGGCCTGGAACACCGACGTCGCGAGCGCGTGCTCGCTCACGATTCGCGCGCTCGACGGCCCGGCGGCGACCATCGCCGGCGACACCGGCACGGTGTGTGCCATTGCGGTCGACGGGCTCGTCCCGGGCGGCAGATACGCCTACGTCCCGAACGCCGACGGCGTCCCGCTCGGCACCGAGTCGGTGTTCCACGCGGACGACCCGAGCGCGCCGTTCACCATGCTCGTGCTCGGCGACTCCGGTGTGCCCGGCCCGAGCCAGACCGCCGTCCGCGACCGCATGCTCGCCACCCCCGCCGACGTGATCGTCCACACCGGCGACATGATCTATCCGGACGGTGCGGCCGTCGACTTCGACCCCGCGTTCTTCACGCCCTACGCGGACCTGATCCGGCAGCTCGTCCTCTGGCCGTGCCTCGGCAACCACGACTTTGCAGCCGCCGCCGGCCAGCCCTGGCGCGACGCCTTCCACACGCCTGCCAACAACCCCGCCGGCAGCGAGAACTACTACTCGTTCGACGTCGGCAATGCACACA
>VBKF01000152.1:0-23417 GCA_005888095.1 Deltaproteobacteria bacterium
CGCCTGCTCGCCGCCCGCGCGCAGGCGCCGATCGACCCCGAGAAGGACCTCGCTGCCCTCCTGCCCGGCGCGAAGCCCGAGGCGCTCGACACGCTCCGCGCCCGGCTCACCGCCCGCGGTGCCACCTACACGGTCCGTACGCTCGCCGGCGTCGGCGACCTCCAGCGCGCCGCGGAGGCGACCCTGTTCGCCCCCGCCGGCGCCTCGGCTGAAGTGACCGCCTGGCGCCCACTCCGCCCTTAGCTTATGGGCCGTTCGGCCTCGGAGCCAGCGGACCGTCCGTGACGGACGTCCTCAGACCCCGATACAGTCGAACCCTAGTGCGCGCGCGGCTCGCGCCTGCTGTGGATCGTGGGTGGCAAAGGAGAGTTCGGCAGCCCGCCGCTCGCGCCAGAGCAGTGCGCTGGCGAGATGAAGGGCGTCGAGCGTCTTCACCGGCGTCGCCATCGGCAGTGCCGCCCGTCCGAGCACGAGGCGTGTGAGGCGGATGCGATCGATCGTCCGTTCGATGGCGGCGAGCGCCGCGTGAAAGGCGCCGACCTGCTCGTCATCGAGCACACCGTCGAGCCGAAGGCGGTCGAGAACGCGCCGAGCCTCCACGCCGAGCAGCTCGCTCGCGCATGCTGCGTCCCACTTGCCCCAGATCGTGAGCGGATCCGCTTGTCCAAGCACTACCCGGAGCACGGTGCTCGTGTCCAGGTACACGGTCATCGGGCGTCGCGGTCCTCACGCAAAAGACGCACCACGTCGATCGGCCGTTTCGGCCGCACCCGTCGCACCTTCTTGAGGTCGGCGACGGGTCGGGACGCGGGGAGGACGTCGAAGCCTTCGTTCTCCTCGGGCTCGTACGGCACGAGCCGGGCGATGGGCGTGGTACGGTCGCAGACGAGGACAGATTCCCCTCGGCGAACCTCCGCGAGATATGCGCTCAGATGGGCCTTCAGATCGGACACCATGGCCCTTTTCATGGTCTTATCATGGTCTGATCTAGTCCTGAGATCAAGCGCCGGATCTCCCGAGGACGACGCTTGCCCTCGTACAAGCGAAGCACGTGATCCTCGTCCACGAGAGCCAGCGGCAGGCCCCATGGCCGGAGCTGGCGGGCGACCGCTGACGACCGGCCGCGCCGGGCCGCGCCCTGATGATCTCCGACGTCAGGCGACCGACCCTGCGCGCGCGACATGGGCGCGGTAGTACGTCACGCGCCCGAAGATCGTGACTCGATGGGCAACCTCCGTCGGATCTACGAAACCTGCGTTGCGCATGAGTGTGAGAATCCGGTCTTCCACGTTGTCCCGCAGGTGCGCGGTTCGGTGGAGCAGGCGCGCGATGAAGCCGTCCGAGCCCGCGTCAGCGCCTCCGAAGTCGAGCAGGTGCAAGGATCCACCCCCGACGAGCACCCGCCGTGTCTCGCGCAGTGTCTTCTCCTTCTCGGGTAGCTCGAGGTGGTGGAACATGAAGGCGGACAACACGCGATCGAACGACGCGTCCGCATGCGGAAGCTCGTCCGAGAACCCGCGGTCCAGCTGCACGGAGAGCGCGTCGCGCTCGGTTTTTCGCCGAGCGCGAGCCAGCGCCTTCCGGTCGGGATCGAGCCCGACGACTTCGGCGCCCGGATGGAGACGTTTGACGAGGATCGCCAGGTTCCCCGTGCCGCAACCGATCTCGAGCACCCGCTGGCTCGGCCGAATGTCGGCTTGGTCGACCAGCTGTCGGTGCAACGACTCGCCGCCCATCCACTTGCAGAAGGGGTCATAGAGGGGGAGCAGCCAATCGTGCCCGGCTGCCGGGATGAAGGTCCGTAGGGTCTCTTCCATGATCACGCTCCTCTCAGGAGTGTTCCGACGCGTCGTGCCTGAAGCAGCGCGGCGACGTGGAGCATGACGAACAGCGGCACGAAGTACGCCGGGACGAGCACGAGGGGCAAGCGGTTGAGCGCCCCCATGCTTACGGCCACGACGAGGTCCAGTATGCCGAGGACATTCCAGGTCATGAACGTCCAGCTCGTCGCGAAGCGTTCTTGTCCTATTTCACGCTCATCAACGGACCCCGGCCCGGGTGGCGCGGTCGAAGGTGGCGGGCGGTCGGATCGGGGACGAGGTCGAGCGCTTCGAGAGCCAGCACTCCGAGCAGAGGTTCCGAGCGCGCCGGCGCGCTCACCGCATCGAGCACTGCGACGCGTCCGTCGATTGCCACGAGCAGCGGAGCAACGATTGGGCGGCGCTCCCTGCGGCCGTCGGCGTACTCGACGCGGGCTTCGCCGATCTTTCGGAGGCCGAGGCGGCGGACGAGCGGGCTCGGCAGGTAGATCCGCGTCGCGCCCGTGTCGACGAGCATCTCCGCCGTAGCGGCGCGCGCTCGGTCTCCCAAGTTGCTCAGCTTCGCGCGCACGCGGATCTCGCCCATACGCCGCATAGCGTAGCCGAGCGCGTTCCGCACGCAAGGGCAGCCGAACGCAAGTCGCTCCGGCACCCCCGCTGCCGCGACGGACGCCGCGGCGCGCCCACGGCGTGCAGGGAGGGAGGAGGCGCCGCCGGCGGGGCCCCGGGGCTTCGCGCCACCCCGCCCTCCGCAGCTCCCGCGCGCGCGAGCAGCTTCGGGGGGACGCTGCAGCTCCGAGTCGGGCGTGGAGCGAGGGACGCGGGAGCGGCGGTGGCGCCCGTCCCACCTCCCCGCCGCGCGCTATGGCACGACCCGCGCCCGGATCTGCCTGAGCAGCGCCGCGTTGTCCGAGTGGCCCGTCATGCGCGCCGTCACCCGCCCGCGCAGCGGGCGGCCGAGCAGGTAGAAGTCGCCGAAGATGTCGAGGATCTTGTGGCGCACGAACTCGTCGGGAAACCGCAGCGGCGCATTCACCACGCCGTCGGGACCGACCAGGATGCAGTTGTTCAGCCGGCCGCCGCTCGCGAGCCCCATCTGCTCGAGCGTCTCGATCTCCTTGACGAAGCCGAACGTCCGGGCCGGCGCGATCTCGCGCCGGAAGGTGTCGACGTCGGTGAAGCGAAACTCGTAGGCCTGCCGCCCGATCGGCGGGGGGTAGTCGAGCGTGTAGTGCACCTCGAACGCATCAGCGGGCTCAATCGCGATGCCCTTCTCGCCATTCCCCTCGGGGCCGAGCGCGTAGACCCGGTCGATCACCAGCTCCTCCACCGTCGCGGGCTGCTCGACGAGCCCGCCCTCGTCGAGGAGCGCGCACAGCTCCAGCGCCGAGCCGTCGAGGATCGGCACCTCACCCTGCATCTTCACGAGGACGTTCGTGATCCCGTAGGCGTGGAACGCCGCCATCAGGTGCTCGACCGTCTTGGCCACCATGCCGCCGCGGGCGAGCGTGGTCGCGTAGTCGGTCGAGTCGACGTGGTCGATCAGCGCCGGCACCGTCTCGCCCGACGAGATGCTGCCGAAGAGGATGCCGCTGCCGGGCGGCAGGGGCTGCAGGATGAGGCCGGTGCGGACGCCCGTGTGCAGACCCTGCCCGTTCACGACGACGCTGCGGGCGATGGTTCGCTGGGGCAGGCGGCGGGCAGGCGCCACCGCCGTGGAGGCCGGGGTGCCGTCGCGCTCGACGGACACGTTCCCCTCGCCGAGCGCCCGGCTGACCACCTGGAGCAGCGCGTCCAGCTGGAAGGGCTTCTCGAGAAAATCGCACGCGCCCAGCCGGATCACGCGCACCGCGGTCTCGATCGTCCCGTGGCCCGAGATGACGATGATCGGCAGGCGCGGCGCGTGCGATCGCATGCGCTCGACCAGCTCGATGCCGTCCACCTCCGGCATCCACACGTCGACGATCGCCAGCCGGGGCTCGACGTGCTGGAGCAGCTCGAGCGCGCGGCGGCCATCGGCCGCCTCGACCACCTCGAACCCTTCATCGGCGAGGACACCGCGCAGCGTGCGGCGGATCTTCTCCTCGTCGTCGACCACCAGGATGGTCTCGGGCATCGCCGTTCCTCTCCTCCCTCACGCGCCGTAGGCGCCGAGCCGCGCGCGCGCGGCCAGCTGCGCGGCCTGCTGCCGGACCGGGAACTCCATGATGAACCGGCTGCCGCGCGGCAAGTTGTCGCGCGCCCGGATGAACCCGCTGTGGTCCGCCACGATGGCCGAGACGATCGCCAGGCCGAGGCCCGTCCCCTCGGGCTTGGTCGAGAAGTACGGCTCGAAGAGCCGCGCCTTCACCTCGGCCGTCATGCCGTCGCCGTTGTCGGCGATCTCGAGACGGACGATGCCGAGGCGGGAGACGTACGTCGTCTGGAGCTCGACGCGCCCGCGCTCGCCCGGCGCGACCGTCCGCCGGGCCGCGCAGGCGGCGACGGCGTTGTCGAGGACGTTGATGACGGCGCGCTTGACCCCCTCGCGGTCGAGCTCGAGCTCGGGCAGGCCCGGCTCGGGAGCGAACGCGAAGTCGATCTCGCGGTGCCCCTCGCGGAAGAGCACGAGCGCCTCCTCGACCACCGCGTTCAGGTCCTGCGGCGTGTGCTGGCCGGCCGGCATGCGGGCGAAGGTCGAGAACTCGTTCACCAGCGCCTTCAGCTCGTCGACCTGCTGGACGATGGTGCGCGTGCACTCGTCGAACACCGCGCCGCCGTCGCGGAGCTGCCCGGCATAGCGGCGGCGCAGGCGCTGGGCCGAGAGCTGGATCGGGGTCAGCGGGTTCTTGATCTCGTGCGCGATGCGGCGGGCGACCTCGCGCCAGGCTTCCATGCGCTGCACGCGCAGGAGATGGGTCACCTCCTCCAGGAAGAGGACCAGCCCCTGCGGGCTCCCCGCGTCGTCGAGGAGGCGGGTGCCGGTGAGGAGCACCGCCACGTCGTGGCCGTCGCGCCGGAGCCGCATCTGCCGCTCCACCGTCGCGCCCCCGTCGGACGGGACGTCGAGCCGGGGAAGCGGTGGGCCGAACGTGATGGCGTAGGGCGGCCCGTCCGTCCCGTTGGCCAGGAGGCCGGCGCTCAGCTGGCGGATCTCGGCATAGGGTTCGCCCGCGAGCACCTCGTCGAGCGGCCGCCAGATGCACGCGGCGGCGCGCACGCCGAGCAGCGTCTCGGCGGCCCGGTTGAGCGTCGTGATCCGGCCCTCCGCGTCGGTCGAGATGACCCCCGCCGTGATGTTGGCGAGCAGGATCTCGAGGTAGCGACGGCGCGAGTCGAGCTCCGTACGGCTCGTCTTCAGCTCGGCCGTCATGCGGTTGAAGGCAGTGACCAGCGTGCCGATCTCGTCGTGGCCCTCGCCGGGGATGCGCTGATCGAGGTCGCCCTGGGCGACCGCGCGCGTGCCCTCCGCCAGCCGCTGGATCGGCACCGTGATCCGGCGCGCGATGTAGAAGCCGACCCACGTGGCGGCAAAGAGGACGACGACCGTCGCGAGCCCGAGCGTGATCGTGTAGGCGGTCTTGATCGGCTGCCGCTGCACCTTCAGACGCAGGTACTCGTCGAAGGCGCGGCTGATCTCCTCGCGACGCTTGGCGACGCTGTTCGGCACGTAGGTGTCGACGACCACCACCGCCACCGCCCGGTCCCCCACCACCACGGGCGCCGCGGCGCGGATCATCTCGGCCTCGCCAACGGCGTCGACGACGGTCGCCTCCTGCCCGTGGCCCACGCGGCGGACGAGGTCGGACCACGGCGCCAGTCCGATCCCCCCGGGCAGCTCGCTCCGCCGGCTGCGCGCGACCGCCTGGCCGCGCGCGAACACCTCGACGACGTCGAGCTGGTACTCGGCACGGCGCTGGTCGACGAACCGCTTGAGCGTGTCGCGCCGTTCGGGCGCCAGCAGGCCTTCGGCGTGCAGGCGTTCGGCGAGCCCGCGGGCAAAGCCGAGTGCCGTCTCCCCCAGGCCGCGGTAGTAGGTCTGCGCGATCTCGCGCGAGCCGGCGAGCGAGCTTTCCACCTGCTCGTTGAACCAGCGCTCGATCGAGTTGCCCACGAACACGAGCGCGACGAGGAAGAGGAGCGTCGCCGGCAAGAGCGCCACTCCCACGAACGCGCCAACCAGCCGCGTGCGGAGATGGGAGCCCATGATGCGCCGCCGGCGCTCGAAGATGAGCTTCATGATGTTCCTGCCGACCAGGAAGACGAGCAGGATCAGTAGGATCATGTTCAGGTTGATGAGCACGACGAGCACGGCGTTGGTGCCGACCGAGCCCGTGCCCGGGGACTGCGGGAGATGGAACTCGAAGACCGCGAAGAGGACGACCGCGAGCGCGGTCGCGACGATGATCAGCCCTTCCAGGCGCCGCCGGCGCGACTCGGGCGTGGCCGCCTTTGCCGGCGACGAGTCGGACGGGGCGGGCATGGATCCGCGCGATGATAGGGGGAAGGGGAGGCGAAGGCAAGACCGCCCCTCCGGGCACAACACGGCAAAAAAGCTCGGGAAAATGCGTGAAATCCGGCGCCCGCCGCGCCGGGACGCGCGGCTTCGCTCCGGAGAGGCTACCGGCGCCAGAAGAGGTTCAGGATGAGGGTCAGGATGATGCTCACCACCAGGCAGGTGACGAGGGGGAAGTAGAAGGTGAACGTTCCGCGACGGATCAGGACGTCGCCGGGCAGGCGACCGAGCCACGGGATGCGGGGGGCGAGCACCAGGAGCACGCCGATCAGGACGGCCGCGGCACCGAGGACGATGAGAAACCGTCCGAGATCCTGCATGATGCGCAGCATGCCCCACGAGCCGGGCGGCGAAAAGCACCGGGCCACGGTGCGGGCCTCGTTCGACAAGCAGGCGGTGGAGTTCTCCGAGAGCCCGGTCATGACGGACGCCGCGGCGCTCGCGCGGCTCGTCGCATGGGCCGGGGTCGCCGGTTCGGAACGCGTGCTCGATGTCGCGTGCGGCCCCGGCCTGGTGGCCGCCGCCTTCGCGCCGCACGCGGCGAGCGTCGTCGGCGTGGACCTCACGCCCGCCATGCTCGCGCGCGGCAGGGCGATCGTGGGCGAGCGCGGCATCCGGAACGTCGCCTTCGTGATGGCGGACGTCGAGCGCCTGCCCTTCCCCGACCAATCCTTCGAGCGCGTCGTCTCGCGCCGCGCGTTCCATCACTTTCCCGATCCGGCGCCGGTTCTCACCGAGATGGCACGCGTCTGTGCGGCCGGCGGCGCGATCGTCATCGAGGATCAGGCGCCGCCGGCGGATGCGACCGCCGCCGACGCGATGACGGCGATCGACCGGCTGCGCGACCCATCGCACACGCGCGCCGTCGATCCGGGCGCGTGGACCGCGCTCTGCGCGGCGAACGGGCTCGCGCTCGAGCGTGTGTGGCTCTCGTCGCTCGAGCTCGAGTTCGACGAATGGATCACGCGCGCGCACCCGGCGGCGGCGGACGCGGCGCGGGCGCGGGAGATGCTGGAGTGCGCGGCTCGGGGAGAGATCCCCGGCCTGCACGCCTGGCACGCCGGCGGGGCGCTGCGGTTCACGGTGGGGCTGCAGCTCGTACGGGCGGCGAAGATGTCTTGAGTCAGAGCGGGCGGGTCAGCGGCGACCGGTCGTAGAGGGTGTCGAGCGAGAGGTCGGCACCGATGGAGGCGAGGTGCAGCGTCCCGCCGCGGGTCACCTGCAAGGTCTGCCAGGCATCACCCGGATCACGTCGGCGAAGCTCAATGCGGCGTTCCTGGTGCGAGACGAGCACGTACTCGCGGAGGTGCGGGATCTGCCGGTAGTGCGCGAACTTCTCGCCGGCGTCGTACGCTGCAGTGCTGTCGCTCAGAACCTCGATCAGCACGGTGGGATTCACCGCCGCGTTGGGATCCTCGGGATCGCGCTCGAGGTCGCCGCAGATCACCGTCGCATCGGGGTACGTGGCGAGGCCGGTCGCGCGGACCCGAACCCGGAGGTCGGAGGTGAACGTCGTGCATGGCCCGCCTACGAGCTGCCGGCTCAGCTCCGCGATGACCGCGGCCGCGAGCGCCGCGTGCTCGGGCGTCCCACCCGCCAGCGCGAGGATCTCCCCGTCGATGTACTCGTGCTTGGCGTCCGTCGCCTCCTCGAAGCGGCGATACTCGTCGTACGTGTACCGTGCGCGCTCCGCTGCGCGACGCATGGCGCCAGGTTACCACCGGGAAGGGGCTGGTCGCCACTCACCCCCGCTACAGCAGCTTCTGCTGCGCCGGCGGCGCGCCCGCCCGCCGCCCGAAGTGCGCGTACGCGAGCGCCGTGGCGACGCGCCCCTTCGGCGTGCGCGCGAGGAAGCCCTCCTGGATGAGGAAGGGCTCGTAGACGTCCTCAATCGTGTCGCGCTCCTCGCCGACGGCCGCGGCGAGCGTGTCGATCCCGACCGGCCCGCCGCTGAACTTGTCGACGATGGTGAGGAGGAGGGCGCGGTCCATCTTATCGAACCCCGCCTCGTCGACGTCGAGCAGGGCGAGCGCATCGCGCGCGACGGTCCGCGTGATCCTCCCCTGGGCACGCACCTCGGCGAAGTCGCGCACGCGGCGCAGCAGCCGGTTCGCGATGCGCGGCGTGCCGCGCGCACGGCCCGCGAGCTCGGCCCCACCGTCCTCGTCGAGGGCGACGCCGAGGATCGTCGCCGAGCGGCGGAGGATCTTCTGGAGATCCTCGCGCCCGTAAAAGTCGAGCCGGAACGTCGCGCCGAAGCGGTCGCGGAGCGCCGAGGTGAGGAGGCCCGCGCGCGTCGTGGCGCCGACCAGGCAGAAGGGCTTGAGCGGCAGCTTGATCGAGCGCGCGGTCGGCCCCTGGCCGACCACGAGGTCGAGCTGGAAGTCCTCCATCGCCGGGTAGAGCGTTTCCTCGACGACGTGGTTCAGGCGGTGGATCTCGTCGACGAAGAAGACCTGTCCACGCTCGAGGTTGGTGAGGATCGCCGCCAGGTCACCCGGCCGCTCGAGGACGGGACCGGCGGTCGGACGGATCGCGACCTCGAGCTCGTTGGCGATCACGTGCGCGAGCGACGTCTTGCCGAGGCCGGGCGGTCCGTAGAGCAGGACGTGGTCGAGGACGTCGCCGCGCGAGCGCGCGGCCGCGATCTGCACGCGCAGGTTCTCGCGGATCGACTCCTGGCCGATGTAGTCGTCGAGCGTGCGCGGCCGAAGCGGCGTCTCGACGACGAGGTCGTCCTCGACGGGCTCGGGCGCAACGGGGCTCGGCCAGCGGGCCATTATGCACTCAGCCCCTGCAGCGCGGCGCGGATCACCTCCTCGAGCGGCGCGCCGGCGCGGCCCGTCTGCTCGACGGCGCGCTCGGCCTCGGGCCGCTTGTAGCCGAGGTTGACGAGCGCCGAGACCGCCTCGTCGAGGATGCCGTCCGGGGCGGACCGGGCTCGCGTCGGCGCGCCGGCCGCCAGCGCGGCTGCCGGCTCGCGGCACTCGACGACGATCCGCTCGGCGTACTTCTTGCCGACGCCGGCGATCGTCTGCAGCCGGGCGGCGTCGCCGGCGGCGATCGTCCGAGCGAGCTCGGGAAGCGGCATCCCCGAGAGGACGACGAGCGCCGTGCGCGGGCCGAGCCCCTTCACCTTGCGCAGCAGATGGAAGAGGGCCCGCTCGCGCTCGGAGAGGAAGCCGATCAGCTCGATCGCATCCTCGCGCACCTCGGTATGGATGAGGAGCCGCACGGGAACGCCCGCGGGCGGGAGGTCGGTGAAGGTCTGCAGCGAGACGTGGACGGCATAGCCGACGCCGCCGACGTCGACCACGAGCCGCTCGGGGGACTTCTCGGCAAGCGTGCCGGCAAGCGCCGCGATCACCTCGTCGTCCCCTCGCGGGCGAGCGCGGTCGCGATGCGGCGCGCGAGCGGCGCGCGGTCCAGGTGGCAGAGCGCCAGGGCCAGCGCGTCGGCCGCATCGAGCGAGAGACGCGGCCCGACACCCAGGCGCGTTGCCACGCCGCGCCGGATGGACGACTTGTCGGCGCCGCCGTGGCCGACGGTGGCGAGCTTCACCTCGGCCGGCGTGTACTCGTGGAGGGCGGCTCCCGCAGCGGCCACGGCCGCGAGCACGGCGCCGCGCGCCTCGCCGAGACGGAGCGCGCTCTGCACGTTGCGCGCCACGAAGGCGCGCTCGACGGCCACCGCGCCGGGCGCCCATCTCCCGACCAGGCGGAGGCACTCGGCGTGGAGGCGCGCGAGCCGGGCCGCGGGCGCGCCGCGAGCGCCGAGCGCGATCGTCCCGCTCGCCACGTGGCGGAGCCCCACACCGCGCTCCTCCACCACCCCCCAGCCCGTCAGCCGGCTACCGGGGTCGATACCGAGCACCCGCAACCCCTCCCCTCCTCCCGTCACGCCGCCGACAGCCGCTCCAGCTCCTCCGCTGCGATGTCCATGTTCGAGGACACCGACTGGACGTCGTCGTGATCCTCGAGCGTCTCGAGCAGCCGCACCATCTGCTCGGCCGTCTTGCCGGAGATCGGCACCGTCGACTGGGGCATCATCGTGACCTCGGCCGACGCGAGCGCCACGCCCGCCTTCTCGAGCGCCGTCTTGACCGCCTCGAACCGGTCGGGCGCCGTGACCACCTCGAGGATGTCGCCGGATTCGCGGACGTCGTCCGCGCCCGCGTCGAGCGCCACCTCCATGACACGGTCCTCGTCGACGTTGGCGCGCTCCACCGTGACGAGCCCGCACTTCTGGAACATCCAGGCCACCGAGCCCGACGCGCCGAGGTTGCCGCCGAACTTCTGGAAGGCGCTGCGGACATCGGCGACGGTGCGATTACGGTTTTCGGTCAGCGCCTGGACGAGGATCGCGACGCCGCCTGGACCGTAGCCCTCGTAGGTCACCTCGTCGTAGGTGACGCCCTCGAGCTCACCCGTACCCTTCTTGATCGCTCGCTCGATGTTGTCGGTCGGCATGCTGTTCTGCCGGGCCGTCTGCACCGCGGTCCTGAGGCGCGGGTTGGCGTTGACGTCGCTCCCGCCCATGCGGGCGGCGACCGTTATCTCCTTGATCAACTTGGTGAACAGCTTCCCGCGCCGGGCATCCTTGAGAGCCTTCTTGTGCTTGATCGAGCTCCACTTGGAATGGCCGGACATCGGACCTGCCCGTCGTTACCACAAGGCCCCGGGTGAGTAAACGTGAAAGTTCCCGTGAGCTTGAGCCGGTGGAGCGCGCCCGACATAATGCCGCGCTGGGATGCGGAGGTCGTGGTGGGGTGGAGTGGTCGTGTCCCTGGTGGCGGGCTGCGCGCCGCTCCGCGGCGGACCGCCCGCGCCGCCGCCGATCGTCGACGGCGTCCAGGTGGGCGTGGCTTCCTGGTACGGCCCGGGGTTCCACGGCAACCGCACCGCCAACGGCGAGGTCTACGACCAGTACGAGCTGACCGCGGCTCATCCCTCCCTGCCGCTCGGGACCCGCGTCATGGTGACCAACCTCGCGAACGGCCGCTCGGTCGACGTCCGCATCAACGACCGTGGCCCCTTCGTCGACGGGCGCGCAATCGACCTCTCCTACGCCGCGGCGCGTGTGCTGCGCATGGTCGGGCCGGGCACGGCGCGCGTGCGTATCGAGGTGCTCGCATCCTCGACGCGCGTGGCCGAGCGAAGTGCCACACTGGTGCCGCCGCCCCCGCGCGACCTGCCTGCCGTCCGCTACCTCGTGCAGGTCGCGTCGCTGTCGGACTCCGCGCGGGCCGAGCATCTCCGTCGCGTCCTCGGGACCCGCTTTCCGGACGCGCACGTCGCCCCGCTCGAGACAACCGAGAGCCGCTACTACCGGGTGGTGATCGGCCCCTATCCCCTCCGGGTCGTCGCCGTGGCGCGCGGCGAGATGGTCAACCGCCTCGGGTACCCGGCGGTGATCACCGAAGACTCGGGCCCATGAGCCGTGCCACCGCGCTGCTCGCCGTCGCGTTCGCCGCCGGCTGTGTCCGCGGCCGGCTCGTGCACGAGGGGCAGGTCAACGCGAGCGCGCTCGCCGCAGTGGTGCACGACCTTCCCGCCGTCCGGGGCCTCGACTTCCTCCGTCCCGTCCCGGCCGTGGCGCTCCGGCCCGACGACGTCGCCGCCTGGGTCCGCCGCGACATCGACCTCTCGTACCCGGGGGACGACCTCGACCGCGTCTCGATGGTCTACGAGCGTCTGGGGCTCCTGCCCGCGGGCGTCACGCTGCGAGCGGTGCTCGAGGAGCTCTACCGCGGACAGATCGCCGCCTTCTACGACCCGCGCTCGAAGCAGCTCGTCCTCGCGACCGAGGCGCTCGGCGTGGGCGGGCTCGGCGTGCGGCTCTTCTCGCTGCTCACCGGCCGCGACCTGGTCGGCGAGCTGCTCGTCGCGCACGAGCTCACCCATGCCCTCCAGGATCAGCGCTGGGGGCTCCCCACCGAGCCGGAGCCGCTGGCCGACGCCCACGGCGACCGGCTGCTGGCCCGCCGCGCGCTCCTCGAGGGCGACGCGACACTCGCCGGCTTCGCCTACGTGCAGCGCGGCACACCGACGCGCGATACGATCGACCAGATCGAGCAACGCCTCCACGGCATCGCGCCGACGCTGGCGGCGGAGTATCCGCGGGTGCCCGAGATCATCCGTGTCTCGCTCGCCTTCCAGTACGACGCGGGGACGGCGTTCACCGGCTGGGCGCTCGCCGAGGGCGGGTGGAGCGAGGTGGACAGGGTCGAGGCGGATCCCCCGGCGTCGACCGAGCAGATCCTCCACCCCGCACGGTACTTCGGCGTGCGCGACCGGCCGATCGAGATCACGCTCCGGGGCACGGAGGAGATGGAGGCGGCGGGCTGGCACCGCATCCTCGAGGACACGCTCGGCGAGCTCACCATCCGCGTCCTGGCCCGCCGGGGCCTCACCGAGGACCGCGCGCGCGGCGTCGCCGACGGCTGGGGCGGCGACCGCCTGCGGGCGCTCGTACGTGGCGACGAGCTCCTCCTCGTGTGGGTGACCGCGTGGGACGGCCCGCCCGACGCCATCGAGTTCTTCGAGGCCATGCCCGACGTGATGCCCGCGGCGCGCGTCGAGCGGCGTGGCGAGCGGGTGCTGGTGCTGATCGGGCCGCCGGCCGTCCTCGACGGGCTTTCGGCGCGGGTCTGGAACCGGACCACGTCGGCGCGCGGCGGGTGAGCGGAGGTCTTGCCAACGCGGCCCCCGCTCCATATGAGGCGCCCATGGGGAGCGGGGAACGGGTTCCGCTCGTGGGCCCCGCGGGCGAGCTCAGGCCGCCCGGCCAGGTCGCCAGGGAGCTCGGGAAGGGACGTGCCACCGACGTGGTGCTGCTCGACGGGCATCTCTTCGGCACCATCCCGACGTACGCGCGCCTGCTCTGTCGCCAGCTCGCGAGCGTCAAACGTCCGTGGGTGGTGCAGGCCGACGCCGCAGCGCTCGACCGGGCGCTCCTCCGTCTGGCGCGGCAGAGCGGCTGCCGCGGGCTCGTCGTCGGCCCGGACCCGGACCCGATGCGGCGCACGCCGGACGGAACCGTCGAGCCCGATCGGCTGCGGGCCGCTGCCACGGACCTCCGGCGCATCCGGCGGGCCGGGCTCCTCTCCGTCGTGCACCTGAGCCTCGGGCGCCCCGGCGACGACGCGGGCGTGTTCGGGCGCGCCGTCTGGCTCTGCAAGGCGGGCCGGGTCGCGTTCCCGCGGCTCACCGGACCCGCAGACGACACCGCGGCCTCGGGACTCGGCCCCGACGAGGTCCAGCGAGGCCTCGAGTGGGCACGCCGTGCCCTGCACACCCATCGCGCCATCTGGCGGCGTACAGGCAGGATCGACGCCGCGGGCCGGGTCGCGCTCGTCGCCAGCTACCAGGCGCGCCGCGCGATCCTCGCGAAGCCGCGCGTCGAGGCGACGGCGGCGATGCGGCTGGCGCGCGCGCTCGCGCGTCCGATCCGTATCCGCGAGCGGGTGGCGTTCGTCTCGACGCTCGTCGGTGCCGTGCATGCCGGCGGCGGCCAGGTGCGCAACGCCTGGCTCCGGGTGCGTACCAGGCGCGACGAGACGCTCGCGGCGCTCGTCATCCGGCTCGAGGGCACGCTCGACGCGCACGCCGCGCGCACGCTCGTCGCCCGGGTCCGCCGCGCGATCGGCCGCACGCAGGAGCGCATCGTCATCGACCTGGGGGGGCTCGAGCGCGTGTCGTCGACGGTGCTGACGCGCTTCCTCGAAGAGCACGCGGCGGACATCGAGGCGCTCCGCGGCCGCCTCGCCTTCCGCAACCTCCGGCCGGCCCTCGATGCCGTCCGGCGCAACCTGCATGGCATGCTGCCCAACGCGGCGCTCCTCGAGCACGCGCTCGAGGAGGCACGGTAACGATCGCTCGCCCCTGGATCGACTTCTTCGGTGGGTATGGCTCGGTCGAAGCCCGCCTGCTCGAGCAATGGCTTCGCGACGGGCGTCGGCCGCGACCGCCCTTGCGCACGGAGCGTCCGTGCTGACCTCCGACCGCGAGCACTTCACTACGCTGGCGAAGGTTTCCAGGCTTCGTCTGGCGGCGTGAGGCAGACCTACCCGACCGCCCCTGCCTCGACCAGGGCCGCGATCTGCGCCGCGTCGTAGCCGAGCTCACCGAGGACGCTGGCCCGATCCGCGCCCAGGAGCGGCGCGGGACGCCCGAGGGTCGCGGGCGTCGCCTCGAGGTGGATGAAGGGGCCGACGACCTGGAGCGGCCCGAGCGTCGGATGCGACAGCGCGCCGAGGCACCCGCTCGCACGAAGCCACGGGGCGCCGAAGATCTCGGCCGCCGCGAGCGCCGGTGCTGCGGGCACGCCGGCCGCGGCGAGCCGTGCGAGCGCGTCGGCGCGCGGCGACCCGGCGAGCACCTGCGCGAGCGCGCCGGCGGCGGGTCCGTCCGGCGGATCGTCGAGCGTGAGCGGGATGCCGGCCAGACGGCCGAGGGCCGCGGTCTCCGCCGCGGAGCCCGCCGCGACGCACAGCCAGCCGTCGAGGCAGGCGTACAGCCGGTGGCTGGCGGCGGGTCCGAGGTAGTCGCGCCCGCCGCGTGTGTCCGGCGGCCGCCCGGGAAAGAGGATCATCTGCGCCGCCTGCGCCGCGAAGGCCGTCCGGAAGAGGCTCACGTCGACATGCTGGCCGCGCCCGGTCCGCTCGCGGGCCACGAGCGCCGCGACGGTGGCGAGCGCGCCGAGCGCGCCGGCGGAGTAGTCGTTGTAGGCGATCATGTGCAGCACGGGCGCGTCGTCGCCGCCCTGGGCCGCCGTGAGGCCCGAGCGCGCCTGGAAGATCGGGTCGAAGCCGGGGAGCGCGGCGAGCGGTCCGGAGGAGCCGTAGCCCGTGATCGAGGTGTGCACCAGCCGCGGATTCAGGCGCGCGAGCCGATCCCGGCCGATGTCGAGCCGCTCCATGACGCCGGGGCGGAAGTTGTCGACCACGACGTCGGCCGCGCGGACGAGGTCGAGGAAGGCTTCGCGACCCGCGGCACGCTTCAGGTCGAGCACGAGGGAGCGCTTGCCGCGGTTCCAGCCGACGAAGCCGAAGAGCTGGAAGCGGAAGGGATCGCCGCCGGGCGCCTCGATCTTCACGACGTCGGCGCCGAGCTCGGCGAGCAGCAGCGGACAGAAGGGGCCGGCGATGAAGCTCGTGAGATCGACCACTCGGATGCCCTCGAGGCAGGCGCGCGGTCCGTCGCCGGAGCTGGCGCGGAAGCGACGCCGCCAGCCGGGCGCCTCGGCCAGGACCGCGGCGGTGTCGCCGCCCGGCAGCGGCGCCGGACGCGGCGGCGGCGCGGGCGTGTCGGAGAACACGACGGGCGCCGCCGGCTGCCACGTCGGCCCGAGCACCGGATCCTCGACGGGCACGGCCAGGCCGAGGGCGCGCGCCTCGGGGTCGCGGAGGAAGTCCGCGCGGCTGCCGACCGCGCCGCAGGGCACGTCGGCCGCGCGCAGCGCCTCGACCCAGGCGACGGTCGAGCGTGTGGCGAACACCGGCTCGAGCTCGGCCCGCACCAGCGCCCGCACGTCGGCGTCGAAGAACGTCATCGGCTCGCCCTGCAGGTGCGGATGGGCGAGGAGGTCCAGGCGATTGAGCGCCGTGAGCAGCTTGGTCCAGAACACCTGGGTGAGCGCGCCGACGAAGAGCCAGCCGTCGGCCGTCGGGTAGAGCCCGTAGGTGGGATAGACGCCGCGCGGGTCGCCGCCCAGCGAGAGCGAGCCCCGGTGGCCCGCGCCCGACACGAAGGTCCCGCTGTTGAGCGCGAGTGCCCCGCACACGCCGCTCACGTCGACCGCCTGCCCGGGGGCGCCACGGTGGCGCGCGAAGAACGCCGCGCTCACGCCGAGCGCGGCGAGGATTCCCGTCATGTAGCCGATCATCGGCGTGACCAGCCACACAGGACGCCGCGACCACGACCACTGGAGCGCCTGGACGCCGGTGGCGGCCGCCAGGAGCGATTCCTCGGGCGGCAGGCGGGAGTCCGTACGGCCCCAGGCGGACACGCGGCAGCGGACGAGATCGGGATCCGGGTCCGGTGGCGGGACGGAGTCGTCGGTCAGCACCGCATCGACATGCCCGAGCAGCGCCCGCCAGCCGGACGCGTCGAGCGCGATCGAACGCTTGCCGCGGGCGAGGACGTGCTCGCCCGGTGTCTGGCGGGCGACACCCGCCGTCTCGACCTTCACCACCTCGGCGCCGATCTCGCTCAGGAGAAATCCCGCGTAGGTCGCGGCGAGCGAGCCGGCGCGTTCCAGCACGCGAAGGCCGGCGAGCGGTGGGGCCTCGGGCATGGCGGCGAAGAAAACGTGCTGCCGGGGGGTTGTCAACGAGCGTCGATCTCGGGACGGTGAACCGTCGGCGCGGGACGGCTAAGCTGCCCTCATGCGGAACCCCTACCTGGTCGGGACGAAGATCTACCTCCGGCCGCTCGAGGAGGATGACGCGGCGGTTTGCCACCCCTGGCTCAACGACCCCGAGGTGTGGCGCACGCTCGCCGTCCGCGGCCGGCCGAACACCGAGGCGCGGTCGCGCGAGTACATCCGCGCGCTCGACCCGACGCGCGATCAGGTCTTCGCCATCGTGACGCGCGAGGACGAGCAGTACGTCGGCAACTGCGGGCTGCACGCGATCGACGCCGTCGACCGGCATGCCACGCTCGGCATCGTGATCGGCCGCAAGGAATGCTGGGGACGCGGCTTCGGCACCGAGGCGCTCCGCCTGCTCTGCCGTCACGCCTTCGAGACACTCAACCTCCACAAGGTCTGCCTCGCCAGCTACGCGCTCAACGAACGAGCGCTCCGCATGTATGCGCGCGTCGGCTTTCAAGTGGAGGGCCGGCGCCGCGAGCAGGTGTTCATCGAGGGACGCTGGGTGGACGAGGTCGTGCTCGGGCTGCTCGCCGGCGAGCTCCGGCCGCCGCCGGGGTGAACGCCCCCGGCGCGCCGGGCCACGTGCCGACGGCCGGTCGAAGGCCCTCTTGTTTCGGGATCTCTCGTTCGATATACAATTCGTATGTCGAAGATGATAGCAGTCCGGATGGACGAGGGGCTGCTCGGCCGTCTGGATCGCGAACGGAGCCGGCGAAGGATCACGCGGGCACGAGCGATTCATGAGGCGGTCGCGGACTGGGTGGCCCGCCAGCGGTTGGCCGAGGCCGTGCGAGAGGAAGCCGAGGCGTACGCGCGCCACCCCGTTGCCGATCACGAGTTCGGGCCGGTGCTCGGGGCGCAGCGGTGGCCGAAGTAGCGCGAGGCGAGATCTGGCACTTCGCTTTCCCCCGGCCCGACCGGCGGCGGCCCGTCCTCGTGCTCACGCGCCAGGACATGATCGGGCGTCTCTCCACCGTGACGGTCGCACCACTCACCACGACCATCCGTGGCGTCGCGAGCGAGGTCGTGGTCGGTACGGAGGTCGGCCTCAAACAACCTTCGGCCATCAACCTGCATCACGTGGCGACGGTGCCGCGCGCGGGGCTGCGTAGCTACATCGGCACCGTCCCCGCGGAGGGCATGCAGCGCGTGCGTGACGCCTTGCTCTTCGCGCTCGGATTCGCCGGACCGAAAGGCGGCTGAAGAGGTGCGCCGGCGACCTCCAGCCGCCGCCGGGGTGAGGGAGCCCCGGCGGCGTCGCCGCTATCAGTCAGTCGAAGTTGCGGACGTGCTTCCAGCCGTGGTCCCGCCCATGACACCAGCCGTGGTGCCGCCGTCCGAAGACGACGGGTGCCGGCGCGTAGTAGCCCGGGGAGTAGTACGTCGGGCGGTAGAAGACGGGCGGCGGAACGGGACCCGCGGCCACCACGGCGAAGCCCGGGAGCCCGATGGCGATCGACACGTGGGCGGCGGCGGGCGCGGGGGCCGCGAGCGCCATGCCGGCGAGCGCGGCCGCAGCAGCGATCAGCTTTCTCATCTCTTCCGACCTCCTTGCCGCGCACGAACACGCGATCCCGCGGTCGGTTGCGCGCACGGCAGAGGTCCGGGCGGACGCTCAGCGTCGAACCTACGCTCAGCCGCTGCGTTTCGTCGAGTCCGCGAGCCAGGCGAGGTAGGGCGCGGAGCCGGCGCCGATCGGCAGCGCGATCACCTCGGGGACCTCGTAGGAGTGGAGCGCCCGCACGCGCTGCTCGACGAGGGCGAAGTCGGCCAAGCGCGCCTTGGCCAGCAGCAGGTGCTCGGTCGCGTCGTCGATGTTGCCTGCCCACCGGAAGAGCGAGCGGATCGGCCCGAGCACGTTCACGCAAGCGGCGAGCCGCTCCTCGACGAGCGTCTGCGCGATGTGCGCCGCCTCGTCGGCGGTCGCGGTCGTGACGAGGACCACGACGAACTCTCCCCCGGTCATGCGGGCCTCCCTTCGATCGGCGACTCGCGGCCCGGCGGGCGGAGCCGATCGAGGATCGCCGCGTAGTCGACTGCGGCGCGGGTGGGCGGCCCCGCGGGCGTCCGGCGCGCCTTGCGGCGGCGACGGAGCCGCCGGAAGGCGTCCCGCATGCGGCGCCAGCGTGACCGTGCCCGCGCCTCCGCCGACAACACGCCCGCGGCGCGCAGCTCCGCTCCCATCCGCTCGGCGATGTTCAGCGACACGGCGGCCCGACGGACGAGATCGCCGAGCGAGTTCTCCAGGCCGCGGGCGGTGTATCCCGAGCGCTCGACGAGCGTGCGGCCGACCGCGGCGACGTCCTCGACATCGAGATGGCCGTCGGCGCCGAGGACGACCGCGGTCTGGAAGTAATTGAAGGTCGGGACGACGCGCGGGCCGAAGAGCCGGAACGTGGCGGGGGGCGTGCGCCGCTCGAGGTTGATGAAGATCCGGTCGACGGCATCCGGCCCCGCCACCCTGGCGGCAAGCGCGACGACCTGGTCGACGAGCCGCGCGTCGACCCCGATCCGGCGGAGGATCGGGACCAGCCGGTCCACGGCGAGACGTCCCGCCAGCACGTCGGCGTAGAGCGAGTAGATGAGAGAATCGGACTCCCAGTCGTCGCCGAAGAGCAGCTCCCGGGCGTCGGCAGGCGCGTCGAGCCGCCCGCGCAACAGCTCGACCAGCTTGAAGCCGACGTGCTCGCGCAAGTTGCGGAGCTTCCCGCGCTTCAGCTGGGCCAGCTGGTCCTTGAACACGATGCCGTCGTAGGGAATGCCGTCGAGGGCGAGCTTCTCGCGGATCGCCTTGCCGATCTGGGGCGGGCTCGCCGAGATGAAGTAGACCAGCGCCTCCCGGCCGTGGCGCTCGGCCGCCCGCTTGATCGCCTTGATCAGCGCGGCGACCCCCGGCACCTCCACCTTGTCCTCGGCGCGCTCGAAGGCCGTACGCAGCAGCTGGCGGAGCGAATCGAACTCGCTGCGGAGGTACGTCTTGTCGAGGTCCCAGCGGCAGATGACCGGCGCGAGCGCCGGCCGCTGCGCCCGGTGGATTCGGAGCGGGCTCATCGGAGTGCGGCAACCGCCTCGGCGATCTCGGCCGGCACCCGGTCGCGCACCGCCTTGGCAGCCACCTTGACCGCGTTGGCCACGGCGCGGGCGTTCGAGCGGCCGTGGCACTTGATGAAGAGGTTCTCGAAGCCGAGGATCGGCGCCCCTCCGTATTGCGTGTAGTCGGTGAGCTGGCGCAGGCGCTCGATGCCACGCGCGAGGAGGGCGAGGCCGATGCGCCAGCTGAGCCGGCGTCTCGCCGCGGCGCTCGCCACGTCGGTGAACACATCGGCGATGCCCTCGACGAGCCTCAGCACCACGTTGCCGAGCAGGCCTTCGCACACGACCACATCGGCTCGCCCGCGCGCCAGGTCGTTTCCCTCGACGTTGCCGACGAAGTTGAGCGCCGGCATCCTTCTCAGGCGGCGGTAGGCCGCCACGAGGGTCTCGCCGCCCTTCGTCCCCTCGACGCCCATGTTGAGGAGTGCGACGCGCGGGCTCGGCACCTTGGAGATGCGCCGCGCGTAGGCGCTGCCCATGAGCGCGAACTGCACGAGCTCCTCCGACTCGCAGCGGATGGTGGCCCCGACGTCGAGCATGAGCGCCAGCGGGTCCTGGCCGGTATACTCGGTGTGCCGCGGGTAGACGCTGGCGAGCGCCGCGCGGCGAATGCCCTTGAGCAGCCGGAAGTACCGGGCGCAGGTGAGCACGCAGGCGGCGGTGTTGCCCGCCGAGATCATCGCGTCGGCCCGGCCCTCGGCGACCGCCCGCGCGGCCACCAGGAGCGAGGCGTCGCGCCGGTTCTTCACGGCCTCGTGCGGATCCTCGTCCATGCCGATCGCGTCCCGGCAGTCGACGATCGAGATGTGCTCCGGATTGTAGGGCACGGTCTCGAGAATTTCCTGGATGCGGCGCTCGTCGCCCACCAGCAGGCACTCGATGTCCGTCTCGAGCGAGGCCCGCGCCACGCCCTTCACGATCTCTCCGGGCGCGTGGTCGCCTCCCATGGCGTCGATCGCGATGGTCGGCATCGGCTAGGCGATCTCCCGTCGCAGGCGCTCGCGCAGCGCGGCGGCGTCGACGCGGTATTTGAACGCCTTGCGGCCGTTCACCAGGAGGACCGGCACCTGGTCGCCGTACGCCGCCGCGAGCGCCGGGTCCCCGTCGACGTCGACCTCGTCCACCTGGAGCGGCAGCTCGCGGCCGACCGCGGCGACGACCGCCCGCATGTCGTCGCAGAGGTGGCAGCCGTGCCGGCTGTAGAGGGTGACCCGGACCATCGGCTCTGGCGGAGGCGGTTGACTCCCGAAGGACCCTCAAGTACAGACGATGGCTCGGCGCGGCAAGACCTTCGCGCCGCTCTTCCTCTATGATCTACGCCGTCATCCGCACCGGGGGGAAGCAATACCGCGTGGCCCCGGGCGACATGCTGCGCATCGAGCGGCTCCCGGGCGAAGTGGGCGCGAGCGTCGAGTTCGAGGAGGTGCTGCTCGCGGCCGCCGACGGAGCGATCCGCATCGGCACGCCGCTCGTCGAGGGCGTCCGGGTCCACGCCGAGATCGTCGGGCAGGGGCGCGCGCGGAAGATCCTCGTCTTCAAGAAGAAGCGGCGAAAGAACTACCGGCGTCGCCGTGGCCACCGGCAGGCGATCACGACGGTGCGGGTGACGGAGATCACCTGATGGCGCACAAGAAGGGGCAAGGCAGCACCCGGAACGGTCGCGACAGCGCGGGACAGCGCCGCGGCGTCAAGCTCTTCGCCGGCGAGACCGTGCGGGCCGGGAACATCCTCGTGCGGCAGTGCGGCACCCACGTGCACCCCGGGCAGAACGTCGGCATGGGGCGGGACTACACGCTCTTCGCGCTGGTCGACGGCGTCGTGCAGTACGAGCGGTTCGGCAAGGACCGCCGCCGCGCGCGCATCGTCCCGGCGGCGCCGCAGGCGTAGCGGTTCACCGTCCTCACTCGGCATCGTGAAAGATGATGCCGAGGCTCAGGCGCTCGCCCGAGTGGAGGCGGCTCACGCCGTGGCGCACGGTGACGCGGAACCAGCCGCGCGCCCCCTTCACCGGACGGTGCCGGTTCGGGAAGATCACCGCCTCGCCGCGCGCGAGGATGATGACCGCGCCCCGCGACTGCGCGCGCGGCCGCTGCTCGACGAGCAGGATCTCGCCGCCGGCGTAGTCGACGCCGACCTGACTCAGCACGCACGTCACCTGGAGCGGAAAGGCAAGCGCGCCGTAGAGGTCCTGGTGGAGGCAGTTGTAGCCGCCGGTCTCGTAGCGGAGCAGGAGGGGCGTCGGCCGCGTCTGACCCTGTGCCGCACAGCGCGCGAGGTAGCTGCCGAGGTCCGGTGGAAAGCGCTCGTCCGAGCCGAGCGCTTCCATCCAGCGATTGGCGACGGGCGCGAGTCGGCGGTAGAGCGCCGTGCGCAGGGCCGCCACCGGCTCCGGAAGCGGCGCCGCGAAATACTTGTACTCGCCGACACCGAAGCGATAACGCGCCATGTCGATCCGGCTCCGGAACCGCCGCTCGTCGGCGAACAGGCGGCCGAGCGCCGCGCATTCCTCGGCCTCGAGCAGCGGGGGCGTGGTGGCGTAGCCCTGCTCGTCGAGGGCGGCCTCGATCGCGGGCCAATCGAGGCCCGCCATCCGCGCGGGGATCGACCGGGTCTTTTCCAGTGCACAGCTCAGGGCCGCCGATGGGAATGAAAGCCCGGATCGCCGGCCCCCTCGAGCGGCAAGCCGAGGTCATTGGGACGCAACACGTAGCACCCGAAGCGCGGGTACTCGTAGGCGTCGACGAGGTCGAATCCGGCGGTCTTGAACATCGCCTTCACACAGCTCGGAGTGAAGCACCAGAACCAGTTGACGTAGGTGCGCCCGCCCTGGAACTCGGCCGTTTTCCCGGTGCGGTAGACACTCGTCGAAAGAGCCTTTAGAACCTTCTGCCGCTCGGTCGGATCGAGGAAGGGAAGGTAGATCGCCGAGTGCGGCAGATCACGTTCGGGGATCGTCGGCACGCCGATGATGGCCGCTTCTCCACACACCCGCCTCAGCTGCAGGAGCGCGGCAACCGGATTCGGCATGTGATGCAGGACGCTGACGCAGAAGACGATGTCGAAGGTCCCGACCTGCACCGGAAACGAGGGCGCGTTCAGATCACCTCGTATGAAGCCGACGCGATTGCCGAGCGCCGTATTCCGGGCGTGGAACTCCGGCGTGGCCTCATTCACGTCGAAGCCCACCACGCGCGGCGAGCCATTCTCGGCTGCGTAGAAGGCGTACTCGCCGTGGATGGCCCAGAGGCATCCGACGTCGATGAAGCTCTTGCCCGCGCACAGATGGGCGATGATGTCCCGGTAACGGTCCTCGAGCCTCGGCCGGGTGCGTTCGGGGAGCCTCCCACCGAACAGCTGTGCGAGCTTCATCGGCCCTCCTGTGTTCGAGGTGCCGGGAGTAGGCCAGAGCACCCTTGGAGTCAAGTTGAGCAGACCGTCATGTACCCATGGACGAACGCCGCATCGTGGTAGTGGGCGCTGGGCCCGCCGGCGCCGCCCTCGCCTACCTCCTCGCACGGCGCGGGATCGCCGTCACGCTCCTCGAACGCCACACCGACTTCGCGCGCGAGTTTCGCGGCGAGGCGCTCATGCCGAGCGGCGTCGACGCGTTCGTCCAGATGGGGCTCGGCGCCCAG
>VBKF01000152.1:23472-31828 GCA_005888095.1 Deltaproteobacteria bacterium
GGCCCGCGCATCGTCTCGCAGCCGGCGATCCTCGAGATGCTCGTGGCCGAGGCGGGCCGCTTCCCGACGTTCCGCCTCGAGCGTGGCGCGACCGCGCGCGACCTCGTGCGCGAGGGCGGGCGCGTCGTCGGCGTTCGCGCCGAGTCGACCGCCGGCTCGCACGAGGTCCGCGGCGACCTCGTGGTCGGGGCCGACGGGCGCGCCTCGGTCCTCCGGGTCCGCGCCGGCCTGCACGAGGAACGCACGCCGCAGCACTTCGACGTCGTCTGGTGCAAGGTGCCGCTGCCGGCCTTCGCGCGCGAGGGAACGGCGCGGGCCTATCTCGGCCGCGGCCACGCCGCGCTCGCCTTTCCGGCGTACGACGGGCGGCTCCAGGTCGGCTGGATCATCGAGAAGGGCTCCTTCGGCGAGCTGCGCCGGCGCGGGGTCGACGGCTGGCTCGCGGCGATGGCGGCCCACGTCTCCCCCGACTTCCAGGCGCACCTCGAGGCGCACCGCGCCGAGGTGACTCACCCCTTCCTCCTCGACGTGGTGTGCGACCGTCTGGTTCGCTGGACCGCCCCCGGCCTCCTGCTCCTCGGCGACGCCGCCCACCCGATGTCTCCGGTCGGCGGCCAGGGCATCAACATCGCGCTGCGCGACGCGCTCGTGGCCGCCAACCACCTCTGCCCGGTGCTGCTCGGCGGGGGCGGGGCCGCGGAGATCGACGCGGCGGCGCGTGCGGTCCAGGAGGAGCGGCTGCCCGAGGTCGCCACCATCCAGCAGGCGCAGCAGGGCCCGCCGGCGGTGCTCTTCGGCCGGGCGTGGTGGAACCGGCTCCTCGTCGACGCCCTGCTCCCGGTGCTGGTGCGGACGGGCGTGGCCCGCCGGGCCTTTGCGGCGCTCTTTCGGCGTTTCGCCGCCGGGGTCGCTCCGGTTCGGCTCCAGGCCTGATCGCCTGTGGAGGGCGCCAGGGCCATCCGCTAGCATGCCCGCGAGCGGCGATGAAGTTCGTGGACGAGGTCATGATTCGGGTCGAGGCCGGCGACGGGGGCAACGGCTGCGCGAGCTTCCGGCGCGAGAAGTACGTGCCGCGCGGGGGCCCCAGCGGCGGCGACGGCGGCGACGGCGGCTCCGTCGTCTTGACCGTCGACCCCGGGCTCGCGACCTTGCTCGACCTCGCCTACCCCCAGACGCTGCGCGCGGGGCGCGGCGAGCACGGACGCGGCAAAGAGCAGCACGGGAAGCGCGGCGCCGACCTGGTCCTCCGTGTGCCGGCCGGTACGCTCGTCTACGACGCCGATGGCGGCGAGCTCCTCGGCGACCTCCGCGCTGCGGGCGAGCCGCTGGTGGTGGCGCGCGGCGGGCGCGGCGGGCGCGGCAACGTGCACTTCGCGACCTCGACCAACCAGGCCCCCCGGCGCGCCGAGCCCGGCACGCCGGGAGCCCAACGCAACCTTCGACTCGAGCTGCGCGTGCTGGCGGACGCGGGTCTCCTCGGGTTCCCGAACGTCGGGAAATCGACCCTCATCCGCGCCGTCTCCGCGGCGCGGCCGCGGGTGGCGGACTTCCCCTTCACGACGCTCGTACCGCATCTCGGCGTGGTGCGCGTCGACGACGACACGAGCTTCGTCCTCGCCGACGTGCCGGGCCTGATCCCCGGCGCGCACGCGGGACAGGGTCTCGGCACGCGCTTCCTCCGCCACCTCGCGCGCACCGCCGTCCTCGTCCACCTGCTCGACGTTTCGGGACTCACCGGGCGCGACCCCGTCGCCGACTACGACGCGATCAACCGCGAGCTCGAGCTCACCAGCCCGCGGCTCGCGGCGAAGCCGCAGATCGTGGTCGCCGGGAAGCTCGACCTCGCCGAGACGCGCGCCCGCTTGCCCGCCGTGCGGGACGCGTTCGCGGGGCGCGGGATCAGCCTGCATGCGGTGTCGGGCGCCACGGGCGAAGGGACGGCGGCGCTGACGAGCGTCGTCGCCGAGGCCGTGCGCCGGGCGCGCGCGAGCGGAGAAACCGCCGCCGCCGCGGCCACGGCGCCATGAGCCAGCTCGTCCAGAAGGCACGGCTGCTCGGCCGGGCGCGGCGCGCCGTCATCAAGGTGGGCAGCAACGTGCTCGCCGGCCCGAGCGGGCTGCGGGGAGAGCGGGTGCGGACGATCGCCGCCGAGATCGCGGGGCTGGTCGGCGGCGGCCGGCAGATCGTCGTCGTCAGCTCGGGGGCCGTGGCCACCGGTGCCCCGCGGCTCGGGCCGCGCCGGAGCCGCATCGAGTGGCGGCAGGCGGCGGCCGCCGTCGGTCAGATCGGCCTCATGGCAGCGTACGAGCGCGCCTTCGAGACGCACGGCCGCCACGTGGCCCAGGTGCTGCTCACGCACGCCGACCTGGCCGACCGCCGGCGCTATCTCAACGCGCGGCACACGCTGCGGACGCTCCTCGACCTCGGCATCGTGCCGATCGTCAACGAGAACGACACCGTGGCGGTGGAGGAGCTGCGCTTCGGCGACAACGACAACCTCTCGGCGCTGACCGCCTCCCTCATCGAGGCCGACCTCCTCGTCATCCTGAGCGACGTCGGCGGCGTGTACACCACGGACCCCGCGCTCGATCCCGCCGCCGTCCTCGTGCCCCTCGCCACCGCCGACGACTCCCTGGTCGCGCGCGCGGCCGGACCGGCGCGAACGAACGTCGGGACCGGCGGCATGGCGTCCAAGCTCGAGGCCGCGCGCAAGGCGGCCGCCGCGGGCATTCCCACGATCATCGCCGACGGCGGCCGCGAGGGCGCGCTCGCCAAGGTCTTCGACCCGGCCGTGGAGACGGGCACGCTCATCCTGGCCGAGGACGACCCGCTTGCGCGGCGCAAGCACTGGATCGCCTACGCCCTCAAGCCGGCGGGCGCGCTGCACGTCGACGAGGGCGCGGAGCGAGCCGTGCGCAAGGGCGGCCGCAGCCTCCTCCCTTCGGGTGTGCGCGCCGTCGCGGGCAGCTTCGGCGTGGGTGACTGCGTCAGCTGCGTCGGCCCCGGCGGGCGGGAGTTCGCGCGCGGTCTCGTGAACTACAGCGCCGCGGAGATCGAGCGCCTGAAAGGCGCACACACCCGCGACATCGAGCGGCTGCTCGGCTACAAGGGCAGCGACGAGGTGATCCACCGCGACGACCTCGTCCTGGTGGCGCCCCCGGAGACCGTCGGCTAGACTCCGCCGTCGATGGAGGCCCGGCCGTCATCGAACGTGGAAGCGCGCGTCGAGGCGCTGACGTCGGGGGCGCGGGCGGCGGCGCGTGCCCTGGCCGCGGCGCCGGCGCGCGCCAGGGACACGGCCCTCGGCGAGGCGGCCGCGCGGCTGCGCCGTGCGGAGGCGGCGCTCCTCGAGGCCAATCATGGCGACGTCGAGCGCGCGCGGGCGGCGGGCGAGAGCGCGGCCTTCGTCGACCGCCTGACCCTCACGCCCGCTCGCATCGAGGCCATGGCGCGCGGCCTCGAGGAGATCGCCGCGCTGCCCGACCCGGTCGGCGAGACGATCGCCGCGTGGCGGCGCCCGAACGGGCTCGAGATCGCGCAGGTCCGCGTCCCGATCGGCGTGGTGCTGACCATCTACGAGTCGCGCCCGAACGTGACCGCGGACTCGGCGGCGCTCTGTCTGAAGACCGCCAACGCCGTCCTCCTGAAGGGCGGCTCCGAGGCGCAGGCGACGAACGCCGCGATCGCCGACACGCTGCGCGGCGCGGTGGAGGCGGCGGGGCTCCCGCCGGCCGCCGTCCAGCTCGTCGACGGCGGGCGGGAGGTGGTGCGCGGGCTGCTCGGCCGTGACGACCGGATCGACGTGGTGATCGCCCGCGGCGGCGAGCAGCTGAAACGGATCATCCTCGAGGAGAGCCGCATCCCGGTGATCAAGCACTTCGAGGGTATCTGCCACCTCTACGTCGACGCGAGCGCCGATCTCGCGATGGCGGAGCGCATCTGCCTCAATGCGAAGGTGCAGCGTCCGAGCGTGTGCAACGCGATCGAGAACCTCCTCGTCCACGAGCGAGTCGCCCCGCGCTTCCTCCCTGGCATGGTGGCCGCGCTCCGCGCGAACCGCTGCGAGGTGCGCGGCGATCCGGCGACGCGCGCGATCGTGCCCGACGTCGTGGCCGCGAGCGACGCGGACTGGGATACCGAGTACCTCGACCTCATCCTGAGCGTCGCTGTCGTCCCCTCGCTCGACGCGGCGCTCGCCTTCATCGCCCGCCACTCCACCGCGCTCGCGGAGGCGATCGTGACCGAGGACCTGACCGCCGCGCGCCGCTTCCTCGGCGAGGTGGACTCCGCGGCCGTCTTCGTCAACGCCTCGACCCGTTTCACCGACGGCTACGAGTTCGGCTTCGGCGCCGAGGTCGGCATCAGCACGAACCGGCTGCACGCGCGCGGCCCCATGGGCCTCCGCGAGCTCACCACCTACAAGTATCGGGTGATCGGCAGCGGCCAGGTCCGTAGCTAGTCCGTGGGTGAGGATGCCGGGCGGGATCGGGATATTCGGCGGCACCTTCGACCCGATCCACCTGGGTCATCTGCGCGGCGCGGAAGAGGTGCGCGAGGCCCTGGCGCTCGACGAGGTGCGCTTCGTGCCCGCCGCCGCGCCGCCGCATCGACGCGGCGCGCCGCTGGCACCGGCCAACCATCGCTACCGCATGGTGGAGCTCGGGATCGCCGACGTCCCGGGCTTCCGCAGCTGGGACGTCGAGCTCGCGCGCCCGGGCCCGTCCTACTCGGTCGACACGCTGCGCGCGGTGCGGGCGGAGGTGGGGACGGCCGTGCGGGTGGCGTTCGTCCTCGGGTTCGACGCCTTCCGCGACTTCGAGACCTGGAAGGAGCACGCGACGCTGTTCACACTCTGCGACGTCGTCGTCATGACGCGCCCGCCGTGGCCTCAGGACTTGTCCTTAGAGGATATTCCCCTTGCGGCTCGGAAGGCCTTCCGGTACGATTCCGGCAGTGAGGCGTTCCTTCACGAGTCGGGGCACGTGCTGAGCCTTCAGCGCATCACCAGCCTCGATATCTCGGCCACCGCCATCCGCGCTCGCGTCGCAGCCCATCGATCGATCCGCTTCCTCGTTCCGTGTGCGGTAGAGCGCTACATCGCCGAGCACCGGCTCTACCGGCAGGAGGACGGCGCGCGTTGACGCCGCTGCCCGGCTGGGAGCGGGCGCTCGCCTGCACCCGCGCGGCCCTCGACCGCAAGGCCTACGATCTGGTCGTGCTCGAGGTGGGCCGGAAGTCCTCGATCGCCGACTACTTCGTCATCTGCAGCGGGCGGTCGGACACGCAGGTCCAAGCGATCGTGGACGGGATCGACGAGGAGCTCGGCCGCAGCGGCGTGCGGCCGCTCGCCGTCGAGGGGATGCCGCGCGCCCAGTGGGCGCTGATGGACTACGGCGATGTCGTGGTCCACGTCTTCTACGTGCCGGTGCGGGAATTCTACGACCTCGAACGGCTGTGGATCCGCGCCCCGCGCGTCGAGCTGCCCGAGCCGTTCCAGAGCCAGGCCCGCGCGAGATAACTCATCTGGGGGCCCGTGCGGTGCTCGCTCGGCTTCGCCTCGCTGCGCTCCTCCGATGCCCCCAGACCCCGCGCAGCTCGCGGCGAAGCCGCTCGCTGCTTCGCTGGCGGGGGGTGCTCGCTCGGCTTCGCCTCGCTCCGCTTGTCGGTTCCGGCTGAGTCGTGACGCGCTGGCTGGTGGCGATTGCGGTGGCGTTGCTCGTGATCGGCGCGGGCTACGTCGTGTTCCTGAACGGGGAGCCCACCGTCGTGCGGCTGACGCCGGGGCGGTCGTTGCGGGCGCCGCTGGCGGGGGTGCTGCTGGGGGCGTTCGCGGCAGGGGGCACGGTCGTCGGGCTCCTTGCGGCGGGGAGCGCCGGCGTCCGCGGCTGGCGGGGCTGGCGCGCACGGCGGCGGGCGCAGCGCGACGCGCGGCGCGCGGAGGCGACGGCCCGGGCGCGCGACCTCCTCTGGCACGGGGACTCGGGGCAGGCTCGAACGGAGCTCCTGCGGGGCGAGAGCGGCGCGCCCGCCGACGTGCCGAGCCTCGCGCTCCTCGCGGAGAGCTATCTCCAGGAGGGGGATTCGAGTGCCGCGCGCAAGGTGATCGACGAGGGACTCGTGCGCGTGGGCTTCGATCCCCGCCTCCTCGACCTCCTCGCCGACGCCTGCGAGCGCGGCGGCGACCTGCGGGCCGCCGCCGAGGCGCTCGAGCGGGCGCGCCTCACGCAGCCGGAGAGCCGGCGGCTTGGGCGCCGCCTCCTTGACCTCTACGCCGCGGCGGGGCGATGGCCGGAGGCCCTCTCCATCCAGGCACAGCTCCTGCTGCGCGTCCGACAGCCGGCCGCCCTCGCCCGCGAGCAGCAGATGATGCGCGGCCTCCGCTACCAGGCGGCGCTCGCCGAGCCCGATCCCCGGCGTGCCGCGCGGCTTCTCGTCGCGCTGGCGCGCGAGGATCCGAGGTTCGTGCCCGCCTGGGTGAGCGCCGGCGATCTTCTCGCCCGCGCGGGCCGGACCCTGGCCGCCCGGCGCGTCTGGGAGCGCGGCGCGCGCCACCGCCCGGCCGCGGTGCTGCTCGAGCGCATCGAGCGTGCGAACGCCGCCGAGCGGCGTCCCGAACGCACCGCGCGGGTCTACCGGCGGCTCCTCCGACGCCACCCCCGTGCCGCCCCCCTGCCCCTGCTCTTCGCCCGCTTCCTCATCCTGCACGACCGCTTCGAGGAGGCCGGCGAGGTGCTGCGCGGGCTCCCCGATCCCGCCGCCGGGAACGCGTTCGCCCACCTCCTGTGGGGCGAGCTCCACCGCCGCCAAGGTCATCACGATCAGGCCTCGGCCGCCTTCGCACAGGCCGCCGGACCGCAGCTCGCCGGCGCGTCGTCGTTCCGCTGCGCAGCGTGTCTGGAGCCCGCCGACGCCTGGCAGGGCTACTGTCCGGCGTGCCGGCGCTGGGACACGCTGCGCGCAGACGCCGAGCTGGCGGTCGAGGCCGCCAACCGGCCGGCGGCGGTCGCTACTTCGTCGGGATGATCTGACCGCGGATCTCGCCGCTCGGATTGTCCATGGTATGGACGTTGAGGTACGTCATGCCCCGTTTGAGGTCCTTCTTGTTTGCCTTGGGCAAAGTGACACAGAGGTTCTTCGGGCTGCCGGCCGGGCTGAGCGCGACGATGATGGCAGCCGGCGCCCCGGGCGCGGCCGGCCCATGGACGTGGGCCGCCGTCTCGGCGGTGCGGGTGATACCTGTGTAGGTGATCGAGTAGCAGAGCGCGAGCGTCTTATCGTCGAAGGTGAGGAAGGCCACTCCGAAGGCGTTGCTGGTGGTCGGCGGGGTCTCCTGGCCGCCGTTGAGCACCGCGACGAAGTTCCTGGTACCCGCCGGAGCCGGCGCGGCGTAGAGGCCGCCGAGCAGGGCCGCGGCAAGAAAAGCTCTCACGTAGCGTAATTGCATCTTCACTCCTCCTCTCGGCTGGGGACGTCTGAGGGGCCGGCTGGGTTAAGCCATTCCCGCACGGGCCCGTCAACCCGGGCGCCGCTCCAGCCTCACGCCGCCGCGCGGGTCCCGAAGAGGTGGGCGTGCATGCCGGCCAGGCTCGCGAGGTCGTGCACGTCGCGCGCGAAGTTCGGGACGTACACGACCGGCACGCCGCGGGC
The DNA here is from genome assembly GCA_005888095.1 of Deltaproteobacteria bacterium. GTDB lineage: Bacteria > Desulfobacterota > Binatia > DP-6 > DP-6 > DP-3. The sequence continues at coordinate 31,120 of VBKF01000152.1, forward strand.
CAGGCCGGCACGGAACTGCTCGATGCGCAGCGACTCGCCGCGCGCCAGCACCTGGTAGTCGACGAAGTTGGCGGCCAGCTCCCGGGCCTCCGGGGCGCCGACGATGCGGGCAACCGTGTCCGCAACCTGCTCCACGTCCTCCGGACCGATCTCGTCCCGGCTGCGCCCGCGGCGAGCCGGACGGAACTCGGCGTGCACGCGGTTCAGCACCACGCCCTTGAGCGGCATGCGGAGCCCGGCCATCCTGCTCGAGAGGTACTCGGCGTCGCCCAGCACCTGCTCCTCGGGGCTCGAGACGAGCACGAAGGCCGTGCCCGGCGCGCGCAGGATCTCGTGGGCGCGGTCGATGCGCGTCTGGAAGTTCTCGAACAGCCCGCTCATGCTCGAGAAGAAATCCGATATCTCGGCGAGCGCCGCGATGCCGGTCGCCTGCTCGAGCCGGCGGAGCAGGAAGCCCGCCGTGCGGTTCATGGCGCGCAGCGCCGACCAGCCCGCCGAGAAGTACGGGCGCACGAACCACTTGATGATCTTGCGGTCGAGGAAGTCGGCGATCCGCCGCGGGGCTTCGAGGAAATCCAGGGCGTGGCGCGTCGGCGGGGTATCGACCACGATGAGATCGTAGCGCCCGCTCTCGGCCAGCGCGCAGAGCTGCTCGATCGCCATGTACTCGTACGAGCCGGCGAAGCTCTGCGAGAGGTGCTGGTAGAAG